>JBDHQE010000058.1:0-17353 GCA_039806885.1 Verrucomicrobiales bacterium | reverse complement strand
TCTCCGAGATTGATCTTCCCGAAATAGGTAGAGGTGGCGGTGTCTCCAGTGGAGAGAACTCCTAGAGAAATGAGTCCGGCTAGAGGCGGTGCGCCGATCGGGTCGTCAAAGAGCGCCTTCGGAAAAGGCATCTTTTGGGATACGATGCGATTCCTAGTCTCGATCTGGCGGGAGAAGGCAGTGGACTGCTCCCAGAGTGAGAGATCACTGGTGTCGATGGATCGACGCCACGTTTCGTAGGTCGATTCCAGCGTGACACGGAGGCTGTTATCTGGCTGTGCAGCACCGGATTCAGCCGTCATCGGGTCTTGGGCGAGCAAATTACTGAGGGTCGAAATCAGAAGGGCGGTAAGGAGAACACGAAATGTCTGCATCGTTTCTAGGATAGCGTATGGATCGATATTTTGCGAATTTCTGCTCTCACCGACTTGACCCTTGAAATACCCAGTCACTGATCTAGTCTGCACGCCTGACTGAGCTAATGAGTGGAGAAGCTGCATTCCAATGGCTGATTGATCGCGAGCGGTGGCTGGATGAAAAGGCTCATCGCGTGATTTATGCAGAGCCGCCGGGTGCACGTCCCCTAGCGATGCATGTGTTAGCTCCGGAGACGGATGTGGCGAGAGAAAACGCTCCTGCACTGTTGTTTTTCTATTCTGGGGCCTCGGGAGGAGCTGCTCGACTCCAGTTCGTTCCTCATGCACTCCATTACGCAGCACGGAGTGCCGTGTGCATACTGGTCGAGCATCGAACGCAGGATCTTGCACGCAATGTAACGCTATCCGATCTATTGGGGGAGATCCGCGCTGCCGTCGGTCACGCTCGTGCCGCAGCGGAAGAGTGGGGCTTCTCTTCGGATCGCTTGATCGCTGTCGGAGCCGGAGTGAGTGCGATGCTGATCGCGGCGGTGATGCTGGGGATTGATTCGGAGAGAGTAAAGGAAGAGCAGCTCGATCTGGCAATGTCACGCCCGGACGCGGGAATCATGCTTAGCTCTTATTTCGATCATAGGGGAGATGGTCCAGCTTTGTTGGAAGTAGCTGACGGAGAAGCTCGCGAACTCTCTCTGTTTCGACACATTCATTCCGGATGTCCGCCTCTACTGATCGCACAGGGGAATGCAGATCACCTTGTGCCGATAGAGATTGCATGGGATTTCGTTGATCGGATGCAGAAGAAGGGGAATCCCTGTCGCCTGATCGAGTTCGAAGGACGAGCGCGTGATTTTTATCAGTTCAATGTGGATCCTGTTTCCTACGAAGCCTTGCTCGGTGAGATCGATCACTTTCTGGAGGAGCAGCACATTTTGCCGAAGAGTTCGCTTCCCGACGATACGCAGGTGATTTCTTGGAGAGAGGGAGACTTTTGAGTCGCTCTTGCAGTTTTCAGATTCCGAAAGAACTTCTTATATGATCCGAATTCCACTGGCCTTGATGACTGCTCTTCTTGCGTTGAGTTCTGTCATCGTGCAGAGCGGAGACGGTTTTGATCCGAAAGAGTGGGAATTGACCTTTTCGGATGACTTCGATGGTGAGAGTCTCGATTTGACGAAGTGGTCGCCCAAAGATCCTTGGGGTGTGGTACGCAATGACGAGCTGCAAGCCTACATCATGAAAGCGTTCTCCGTAGCGGATGGCATCCTCCACATCCGCGCTGAAAAAGAACCGGCTTTTTACGACGGTGCGAAGCGCGATTATCGTTCGGGCATGATGAGTACGACCGGAAAATTTTCACAAAAATACGGTCGTTTCGAGATTCGCTGTCGGATTCCCAAAGGTCGAGGTTTGTGGCCTGCCTTCTGGATGCTGCCCGAGCCACCCGCTTGGCCGCCGGAGATCGACGTGCTCGAGATCCTCGGGCACGAGCCGGATCGCATTTACCTCACTCATCACTGGGCGAATCCATCGAATCCTGACGGTCCCTCTCTCTCTCGTTCTGGAGATTACAAAGGAGTCGATTTTTCCCAGGGCTTCCATACGGTCGCAGTCGAGTGGGAGTCACGAGAAATCCGCTGGTATGTCGATGGCATTCTGCGATTCCGTTCTGCCGAGAATATCCCTGATCAGCCGATGTTTCTGCTGGTCAATCTGGCCATCGGCGGCGGATGGGCGAAAGCTCCGACGAAGGACACTGTTTTCCCAGCGGATTTCGAAGTCGATTATGTGAAAGCTTGGAAAAAGAAAGGTGAGTAGTCAGAGATCACCGAGAGATTCGAGGGCGATACAAGCGAGAAGAAGCGCTTTGATTTCACTTTGACGGGCAGGCGAGTTCTCTCCGCAGGCCGAGTATTACGTCATTAAATTGGTTTCAATAAAAATTAAGTTATTGAAACTATAAATAATATTGACTATTTGCGAAATGTAATATAATTTTCTTTATTGTTAGTAAAAATTAATTTCCTTCCAATATAAATTATCTGCATTCCCTCGAAAATCTTATGAAGAAAGCCCTCCTCTTAACCATCTCCCTCCTTTTGGTAACGATTGGTGGCGTCCGGGCAGGTGATTGGTCATTCAGCGGAAAAAGCCCCGCTCCACTCGCCGGTCCAGTGACTCCCGAAAATTGTCTTTCCTACGACTACATTAACGTCGGATACGGAATTAACTCCTTCGATACTCCCTACATGTATGACGGGGATTTCTGGTCTGTCGGATTTTCAAAGTCTCTTGGCTCAGTGTTCTTTCTGACGGGTTCCTATTCCTCTGGAAGCCATGATTTTTACCAGCTCTGCGGATGTGGTGAAGTGGGCGTCGATACGCATCGCTACCGCATGGGACTCGGTGCTAGGAAGCATCTGACCAGCTGCATCGATCTCACTTTTGAGGGTGGATTTGATCATGTGGACGCTCGTTTTGATGCGAAGCCTTGGTACAATCACGATTCCTGGGGCTATTATTTCGGGCCTGGCATTCGTGCCCGTGCCGGACGCTTCGAGATGTTTGCTAAGGCACTCTACACTGGCCGTGAGGGCGACTATGAGCAGGAACTCCTGCACAATCAGACCAACGCAGGCCTAGGCAGTAGCTGGAATGGCTGGCTCTTCACCCCTGGGGTTCTTTATCATCTCACCGATTCCGTAGCTCTCGAAGTCTCGGCTGAGATTAGCACTCTGGATAGTGCGGTGCTCTTCGGTGCTCGCTACATGTTCTGATTCGATCTTCTTCCTCGAGCCGACTGGCTCACTCTTCACATAGCGCGGCGAAGCTGTTCCGATCAGGGGCACTTCGCCGCTCTGCGTTTGGAGAAATCGGGAATTAACAAGGTCTCGGAGATGATGCATCTAGGGACTTGGAGATTCACGAGAAAGACTCAGTCTTCATCTGCTTGGATCGGTGATTCCACCTCTGCGTTCTGAATCGGACGAGGCCGAAAGATGAAGCGAATCGCGGACAGAATGACATACACGGTGCAAAGTCCAGCCATCGAAATCAGGAATTGATTGTCTAAATCAGACGGATTGAAGGCATCCTTGAGCCAAGATGGCAGCATTCTGCCGATGGCGAGACCTATACCACAGAGGGCGGAGAGAAAGGCGATTTGAAGGCCTGTTCTTCGCAGAAGAAAGGATAGAAGAGCCCCTGTCATCATCGCTCCCCCCACGAAAACGGGCAACGGAGCAGCCCAGTCTGCAGGGGGCCATCCCATCGCTTCCCAACCCTGCCATGAGATGATCCCGATGATGAGGAGAATCAGAGAACAGACCAGAGAAAAAATTCGCATGAAGAAAAGACCTGAGTCGAGATGGAGCGCGGAGTCAGGGGTGGTCAGGATGGGATGTCGAGGAAGAAAGAGAGGGTCTGATACGACTCGACATGATCTCTTCTGCGAGCGGCTGAGCAATTCGCCCACCGAAAGCAGGTGATGCAATGGGAGTGAAACGATCCCGTCCTACCCACAATCCCCAAGTGAACTCATCATTAAATCCGAAATACCAAGCATCTGTATAGGTGGCGGTCGTACCGGATTTTCCTCGTGTGGCTGGTAACTTTTCCGAAGTAGGCAGAGCATCGGAAATCCATTGCGCCGTGCTGGCCTTGATCGCTCGAGCGGGGGCATACGAGGCCGGACGTGAGATCACTTTGCCTGAAGGAGCCTCAATCTCGCGGATCAGTCGAGGAAGTGGGGCAGGGATTCCGGAGTTGGCGAATACCGTATAGGCGCGAACGAGTTCGAGCAGCCCGAGTTCACTAGCTCCCATCAGACTGCCGGGAATATCGCGCAGATCGGTGGAGATCCCGCAGGATTTCACGATGCGGCGCATATTGTCGAGACCGACATGCTGAGAAAGTCGCGCCGCCGGGGAATTTTTCGACTGGGAAAGAGCCATCGAGGAGGGGATAGGCCCTTCCCAGTGATTGTCGGGATTTTCCGTGCTCCATTCTCCGAGGACTCCTCCAACAGATCCTAGTCCGAGTTCCCGATTGTCAAAGGGAGCATCTAAAAGCATCGTCGCAGGAGTAAAGGGCCCGTTTTCGTATGCTGCGGCGTAGAGGAAGGGCAGGAAAGATGAGCCGGGTGGACGCTTCATCTCGACTGAGCGATCATATTCGCTCTTTTGAAAATCGCGACTGCCCACGGACAGAAGGATTTGCCCACTGCGGTTCTCTAACAGGATGAAGGCAGCTTCGAGAGGATCATCTTTCGGTTGAGACACGGGGAGTTCCTTGAGATAGCGATCCATCGTCTTTGCTGCCTCCTGCTGGCCGGAGAGATCGACGGATGTTCTGATTGTAAAACCATCGAGTGAAGCTGGCGGCTGTGACCAAGTCGCGATTTCCGAGCGAAGTTCGCGCTCGATTCGTGCAACGAGGTACGAGGTTTGGCCTCGTGTCAGCGAGTCTTCGTGAGAGCTGGCGACGGGAGTATCGAGCGAGAGAAAATGTTGCAATTCTTCATCGCTCAGCGTTCCATTCGTGCGCATACGATTCAGCGTCTGATCGCGGTTTTCACGTGCGCGCTTGGGGCTGATCAAGGGAGAGTATCGACTGGGGGAGGGGATGATGCCGCAGATCAGGGCCGCTTGATCGATGGTGAGTTCGCTCGCCTTCTTTCCGAAGTAACCGCGTGCGGCGGCTCCAAGCCCGTAAAATCCACTGCCGAAATAGACGCGATTCAGATAATTGACGAGAATCTGGTCTTTTGTGTAGCGCCCTTCCAGCCGTACCGCAGCAGCGATTTCAGAGAGTTTTCTGTCATAGCTTTTACCCTCCATCCGATAAACATCCCGGGCGAGTTGTTGAGTGAGCGTGCTTCCGCCCTCGCGAATGCCTTCAGAGCGATAATTCGCTAGAGCGGCCCGGACGGAACCCATGAAGTCAAAGCCGGGATGGGTGTAGAAACGCTGATCCTCGGCGGCCAGCAGGGCATCGATAAAAATCTGGGGAATCTCCTCGCGAGTGACGAGAATTTGGTTAAGTGAGCCAACACGACCGATTTCTACATTGTGCGAGTCGAGGATTAAAGCACCGATGTCGGGGCGAGAAACTTTTTCCAGATCGAGATCGGCACTCGCATCGTAATAACACCAACCGATCCCTGCAATCGTGGCTGCTACAAGAATCGCAGCATACAGCGGAAGCAACAGAATTGACTGGATGGCGATCCGTAGTCCGTGCTTCCACCAGGGACGCTTGGAGGGTACCGCAGTGCTTGGTTGTCCGGGCTGTTCCGTTTCGTCTTCCTGATTCATACTCACGGGAAAGTGGGGGTAGGGTTGCGCATGGCACGACGACCTCCACCAAACAAGCGTCGAAAAAAGCCTCCGATTTTTGGTTCTTCCGGAGCGATTTCTACGATGATCTCCTCGGGAGCTGGTGCCGCAGAAATGATGGATGGTACATCGCGAGACGGTCCCTCGGGCAATTTTACAGCGTAGCTCTCCGGAGCTTTGTAAACCCCTTGTAGGAAGCCGGCAGCAATTGGTCCTGCGCTTCGTCCTCCACTGAGAGACTCGCCCCTGTCTCCCATCGTCACAGCGGCGAAGGCGATACGAGGATGGTCAGCGTCCACCCAACCGGAGAACCAAGCGAGAGAGCGCAGTCTCCCACCTGTAGACCACTGTGCTGTTCCTGTCTTTCCGTAGACCACGGGATTTCGCATAGAGGCGCTCCCCCCGCCGTTCCGGCAGGGTGATTGACCACCCCCCACATTCCATCGCGGATCAGATCGATGTCCTCTTCGCGAAGATTGAGTGCATGGGCGATCGCTGGTTCATCAGAACTAGAGGTCTGTCCACTGCGCGGATCGATCATCTCCTTTACGAGCCGTGCTTTCGGAACAAAGCGACCATTCGCTAGCCCGCTCATCGCGAAGGCAAGTTGCACGGGCGAGACGAGCACCTGCCCCTGGCCGATAGCGAAGTTAGCGAGGCTACGAGGATCATTATAAGTATCTGGATTGGGAATGTTCCCGCTGGAGATCGACGGCAGCGGAAGCTCGGGAGTCGTCCCGAATCCGAAGCGCCGACTCACTTCGGCAATCGCGGATGCCCCTGTATCTAATCCCGCCTGATAAAACCAAGTATTACAGGATCGGATCAGTGCATAGCGTACGTCCATCGGCCCCTCTGCAAAACTGCTGTGATTCTTAAAATAGCGTCCTCCGATCATCATCCCAGCAGGCCCGGGATAGAGAGTGTAGGCACCGTCGATTACGCCTGAATCCATTCCCGCCAGAGCCACGAAAGGCTTGAACGTAGATCCTGGCGGATAGGCCCCGCTGACGGCTCGATCAAATAATGGGGCGTCTTTCGATGCGGACAAGGCATCGTAGTCGCTCTGAGAGATTCCGCCTTCAAACAAATTCGGGTTGAAAGATGGATGAGATACCATCGCTAGGATGTCGCCAGTATCGGCGTCCACTGCGACAAATGCGCCGGAACGCCCGGTGCGCTCGAGCATCTTCTTCGCGAGCTTCTGCATCCCGAGATGGATGGTCAGCACGACTGTCTCGCCGGGCTTGACTTTGCGCACGATGTCCTGATGACGCAAGACGCCTTTCGAATCCACGAGTCGCAGCACCTCACCGTCCTGCCCCTTCCAAACAGCATCGAGCGATTTTTCCATCCCGGCTCGACCTTCGGTCGGAGGAAAGTCGTATTCCTCCTTGCCGATCGGCCCGTGCTGATCGGGCAGTGATACCCCGATGTAGCCGAGTAGGTGGGCCGTCAGTTCGCCCTGTGGATACTCTCTTCTGTAAAAGGCAGACAGGGTACAGTCGTCCGGCAAGCCCTGTTTCATGACATCTACCAGTCCGTCATCGATCCGATCCGTCACCGGGATTGGAATCCAGCGACGATTCTGGAAATGCTTTCTAATTTCGTCTTCAGAGAGCCGCAAGAAGGGCAATTCCGGGCTAAAGATTGCGGGAAGTGCAGCAATTCGAGCGATGGCTTCGTCTGCTGTTTTCGCCATCGTTCCCAATCGGCAGCTAAGACGCCAGCCGATTCGATTTCTCGCGAGGACTTCGCCATCGGAGGATAGCACGATGCTCCGGGGGGCTGGAATGGAATATGTGCCGAGAGTCCAGTCTGGCTGTGCGTCCATCGGACTCGGGCCGGAATCGATCCGTTCCAGGGGGATGGTCACTAGCTGACTCGCAGCAGGCCGGATCGCTGGCAGTTCGGATTCAGTAGAAGATCCGGAGAAGGGAAAAGCGCCGCAGAGAAGCAACATCGCAACAGTCCGTCGAGGAATCCTCGCCGAAGTCTGTAAAATATCGCTCTTGAATACTCTCATGCCGTCCGTCGTTGCCATTCCCGCGTCTGATTCAGAAGCACTCCGCATCCCTCCATCACCAGTGCCGAGAATAGAACAAATCCGATCAGAATTCAAGGCAAAGCGAGATTCCGTTAAATCTCGAATCTCACCATCGCTGCGTCCGATGCGACACGAACCAAATCCTCCAGAGAAGTCTCACGCAAGATGCGATTGGCGGCACTTTCCGCTTCGGAGAGGCATCTCTGAATGCCACGCATTCCAGGGAAATCGGGATAATCCTTTTCCTGAAACATCCGCAGTAGTCCTCCGTCTACTGATTCGATGATCTCCGCGACAGTAATGAGGCGAGAGGGTCGGGCTAAGCGGTAACCCCCTCGCACTCCACGACGGCTTTCAAGAAGGTTCGCTCGCTTTAATTCCAGAAGAATCTGCTCTAGAAATTTGATCGGAATTTGTCCGGTATCCGCTAATTCCTGAGCTAGAAGGTTTTTCTCCAGAGGTTGCGTGGCGAGAATCGTCATCGCTCGGATTGCGTAGTCGGCTTTCTTGGAGAGCTGCATGATACGGATTCAGGGTCGATAATTGAACAAGTCTCTCAGAGCGAAAATCTGGGCAGATTCCTCCTCGTCCGTCTCTGATCGTTGCGCCCGGATCGCAGCGTTCACGGCAGACAGAATTTTTCGCTGAATGTTTCCTGTCACGTAGCGCCCACGTCGGGCTTTCTGAATCTGCTTGTGAGTGAGCTGTTCTGTGCTCCTGTTCACCAGATCGCTCGCATCCAGCCCCCGAGCCGTCAGAATCGCATCGAGTGGCTGAGGCCCAAACTCGCGAATTTGAGATTCTTCTGATATATTGTCCATTCTTTGTTCTCAAGCGACACTTGCGCCTTGTTTTTACCGTTCTTCTTGCTAAGCGTTTCCCACGTACATGACAACTCGTATTTTACTCTCCACTACCAGCTATCAGGATACTCCCGGCCCCCATCATGCCCTTTTGGAGTCGCAAGGCTTCGAAATCGTGCGGGAACGAGGTCCCCTGCCTGAATCGGCTATGCTCGATCTGGCGGGCGAGTTTGACGCATTCCTCTGTGGCGACGATGCCATCACTCGCGCTGTGATTGATAAATCCCTCCCGCGACTGAAGGTGATTAGTAAATACGGGATCGGCCTAGACAAGATCGATGTCGCCCATGCTACCTCAAACCGAATTCCCGTCCTGAATACGCCTGGCGTCAATCATACGACTGTGTCGGAGCATACCTTCGGCCTGTTGCTCGGGATCACGAAAACGATTATCGATAACGCGATCCAAGTCAGGGAAGGAAAGTGGGTGGCAGGTTGGAAGAAGCCTGTGGGGCATGAAATTCTCGGTAGCACGATGGGTATCATTGGACTCGGACGGATTGGAAAAGAAGTCGCCATTCGAGCGAAAGCGTTCGGAATGCCCGTGATCGCCTACGATCCGTATTTTGACGAAGCGTTCGCCGCTGCGCACGACGTAAAGCGCTGCGCATCTATGGATGAAGTGTTGTTGGAAGCGAATGTCGTCAGTCTGCATTGTTTCTTGGACGACACGACTCGCAACATGATCAACAAGGATAAAATCGCCGAGATGAAAGATGGCGTGATCGTGTTGAACTGCGCGCGCGGCGAATTGGTCGTCACCGACGATATCCGCGATGGTCTCGTCAGCGGTAAGGTAGGTGGCTATGGTGCCGACGTGCTGGATGAAGAGCCGCCGCGTGCGGGGCATCCACTGTTCGATGCTCCGAACTGCGTTATTACGAGTCATATCGCATCCCGAACCTACGAGAGCGTGGAACGCCAAGCGATGCGAGCCACAAATAATCTGATCAATTACCTGAATGGTGATTCGGATTACATCCAAGCAAATCGCTTTGAATAATCCTACTGCTCGATCAATAATTTACTCACTATGTCACTGAATATCAAACCTGCCAGCGAAGTCGCCTACGACTGCATTTCTATGGGCGAAGTCATGCTCCGCCTCGATCCGGGCGAGGGTCGTATCCACACCACACGTCAGTTTGCCGCCTGGGAAGGCGGGGGCGAGTATAATGTCACTCGTGGTCTGCGACGCTGTTTTGGCCAGCGGGCCGCAGTCGTTACAACCTTTGCAGATAATCCTGTGGGCCGCCTCATCGAAGACTTCATTCTTCAGGGAGGAGTCGATACGCGCTTTATTCAGTGGAGAAAATTCGACGGGATTGGACGCGAAGTGCGCAATGGACTCAACTTTACCGAGCGTGGCTTCGGGATTCGCGGTGCTGTTGGTTGTTCAGATCGAGCCAATACCGCCGCTAGCCAGATGAAGCCGGGTGATTTTGACTGGGACGAGATCTTCGGTCGCCTCGGTTCGCGCTGGTTCCACACGGGAGGAATTTTTGCCGCGCTGAGCGAATCCACTGCCGCTCTCACAATCGAAGCCTGTAAAGCGGCACAAAAATACGGCACTGTCGTCAGCTACGATCTCAATTATCGCCCTTCACTCTGGAAATCCATCGGTGGAATCGAAAAAGCCCGTGAGGTGAATCGGGAGATCGCTCAATACGTCGATGTGATGATCGGGAACGAAGAGGACTACACGGCCTCGCTCGGATTCGAAGTCGAAGGTGTCGATGAAAATGTCCGTGGAATCGCCGTCGAAAATTTTAAACGGATGATCGAGAAGGCCACGAAGGAGTTTCCGAATTTCAAGGCTACTGGTACGACTCTGCGTGAGGTCCACACTGCTACCATCAACGACTGGGGAGCGATCTGTTGGCATGATGGCAAATTCTACGAATCTCATGCCTATCCTCGACTAGAGATTCTAGATCGCGTGGGTGGGGGTGACAGTTTTGCCTCTGGGCTGATCTATGGATTCCTCGGGGCGAACGATCCGGAAAAGGCCATTCAATATGGTGCTGCGCATGGCGCTTTGGCCATGACGACTCCAGGGGATACCACGATGGCTTCTTTGGCCGAGGTGGAAAAGATCGTCGCTGGAGGCGGTGCGCGAGTAGATCGCTAAGTCGATAGTCGATTCTATCGGGAGAGTTCGACAGTCCAGTCAATCTGTCTTTGGGGACGGATTGGCTGAACTTTCTCCGTGATTTGCCAGCTCGTCCAAAACTTGTTGGACTCCCTTTTTCTCAGCGGGGCTGAGCGTTTCGTCATCTTTCAGCATTTCTCGCAGAGTAGAAATGATGCGGGGATGTTTTTCCCCATTAGACACCAAGGAATCGAAGGCAAGAGTCGGTAGGGCGGTATAATACGGGATATAACCCTCAGGAACATCCACCCCTTTCGGCTTCTCAGGTGCGTACTCAAAGCGAAAGCCGAGTACGATACGGCGTAGGGCTTCGTCGGACCCAGTTGCGTAGAAGAATCCCCAGAGCATGTCGAGAGTTCCTTCTTTGTCGAGAGGCAGCTCGAGGATCTTCCCCACTTCCTGACGCTGTTTTTCGTAAGCGGCTCCGAATCGATCATGCAGAATTTCATCTGCCTCTGAGACGCGAGAGAAGAGCATGGCCGTCTGAAGCACCTGAAGCTGGCGCGGCGGCAGATCCTGCAGCGCCGTATACCAAGCGGCGATCTTTTCTCGATTTTGTCGCAGCACCTGACTTATAAAGGCGACCAGAGCGGGCTTGGCCCCATCGTTATCCAGAGTCCCGTCCGCTGACCATTCCCGCAATTGTGACACGAAGAGCTCTGGAGTCGGGTGCTCGTAGTATGATTCCAGCCAGTCCCGTTGATCCTCTCCTCGTAAAGACAGAGCTGTGGTGAGGACGAGGACTAGACAAAAAGACAAGATTCGACGGAGAAAAAGGAGGTGCATGAAAGAAGATCAGAGGCGAATATCACAGAATCATTACACTTCTGAGGCATCTTTTACCATTTTTTACTTGAATCCTGGCTGAAAAGGTTCAAGTTCCCGCCCCGATTATGGCAAAACAGAGCTGGATTACACGCAACAAGCGCAAGGCACGCACCGTAGCAAAATACGCGAAACTTCGTGAGAAGTTGAAGGCGGAGAAGGACTATGAAGGTCTTTCCATGCTTCCGCGTGACGCTAGCCCGACGCGTCTCGTCAATCGTTGCGAGGTGACGGGCCGTCGTCGTGGTTATCTGCGTCGCTTTAAGATGTCTCGGATTACTTTCCGTGAAATGGCTTCTCAAGGGATGCTTCCAGGGGTTACCAAGTCGAGTTGGTAATCGGACGTTTCATTTTTTCTATAATGAAGAGCAGAGTCGAATCCGACTCTGCTTTTTTGTTGTGATTCGCTTCACACGGATTCGACGATCCGGCGGAAGCTTCATCGTTCTTCTTACAAGACAGTTGCGAGTTTCCTTCAAAGCGCGATCTTTTCTCATGCCTATCTACGAGTATATCAGCACCGATCCAGAAAAGGGCTGTCGTATCTGTCGCAAAGGCTTCGAGTTGCGTCGTCCGATCAGTCGTCCGCCTCTGGAGAAATGCCCCTTGTGTCAGAATCCCGTAAAAAAGCTGATTTCTCGATGCGTCAGTTCTCCGGCGATCACCAAGCCGCTCTCTGTCAGTGATGCGAAAAAGGCAGGATTCACAGTATTGGAGCGTCGAGATCAAGGGACATACGAGAAACTGTAGAGAACGGTAAAGCGTTTTGGCTTCTTCAGGATTTCGATTTTGGAACGATCCAGATCTTACCATCCTCGACGCGGACAGATTCGAGTTTATCCAGAGCTTCCTTTCCCTCGGGTTTTTCCTTCACTAGGTCGAATAAGTTGATCGTCTGATAGCGTGAAAGAAAGATTGTCGGAACGGAAAATCCGTTTACTTCGATGCCTTTTAATTGAGCCGTGAGTTGATTATTATCCGTGTAGGCCGTGAGGGAAACTTTTCCGTTGAGATTTCGGCCTTTCAGAAAGGGCGGGAACTCCTCATCAGGAATCGGGAGATCGTCTGCGGCCACGCTGAATTTTCCTGTGAATACGTCGTGATTGATTTCGACCTGTACCTTGTCAGCGATCTTCTCAAATATAGGATCGTTCGCTAAGACGATGTTCAGCTCTCTGTCGGTGAATGAAAAGGGCTCCGTGTTGTCGGCGCTCAGGAGGCGGTGAAATTTGTTAACGGAAGCCTGAATTTCATCACTGGACGCTACAGGAGCTTCTATAGGGGGAGCTGATGTGGCTTGCGCGATGAAGTGGTTCACTTTAATGACGACGAAAGCGCTCAGGCCGATGAAGATCGCGAGAACGAGGAGGCATCCGAGACCACATCCCATTCCTCCAAATAGACAGCCCCTAGATTTCTTCGCTTGTGTCCCGGTTTGTGAAGCAGGAGACTGCTGAGGATCAATCGGTGGTGGGGAGTTGTTCATGCTGAGAGAGGATTAGAGGAGTATAGGGCGACTGTATGGATTCAGCCAATGGATTTGGGCTTGGTATCCCCGTATGCCTCGAACATGCTGTTAATAACCAGCTCACAGCCAATCGAGAGAGATGGCTGAGTTCCATTCAGTCAAGGCCCAAAATTCTACTTGTAGCGTCAGATGAACGACGCCCAAGGTCGGAAAATCATCTGGCTCGGGTGCTCTGATTTTCATAGAAAAATCCATGACTGCGTGGTGCAATCCTGGATTGTGTCCGACGATCACGGCACTGTCGATGTCCTCATCAAGATCCTGAATCACTTTCAGAATCGTCTTCGCAGACGCCAGATACAATTTCGACAGGAAGTGGATACTTTCTTCGGGTAGTCCGAATCCTCTGGCGATTCCCTTGGCTGTGGAAACCGCTCGCGTGGCAGTGCTCGACACGATTAAATCGGGGTTGAGATTGAGGCGATTTAGCTTTTGCGCTACTCGTGCCAAATCTTGCTCTCCACGTTCGCTTAACGGGCGATCCACATCTTGATTGCTGGGAGATAGACCTGATGCGTCCGCGTGGCGAACGAGAAAAAGCTCTTTCATGGACGAAGCAGGAAGGGGTCAGTCCAGCTCAGGCGGTGCGAAGCCTTCCCGATAGTTCCGAGATAGGATCGTTTTGTTCGCCTCCTCGTGATTGGTGAAGCGGTAGTTCGTGCCATCCCAGTGTAGCTCCTGATTGGGGAAACGGGTTGCTTTTGTCGTGAGGAGCGCTGGCTCTGTGATTCGACTTCCGATGTCGAAGGGACCCCAGAGAGGCTTATTCTCTCCTAAGCAGCAATCAGCCCAGTCCTTCCAGTGATCTCGATGCTCCACTTCGGGCAATGGCTCGTTCTCGACCAGTTTTCCTTTGCGATAGATTTCGAACTTTCCATTCGGCTCTAGGATCAGTGCTCCATCCTCGCACACGACCATGGTTCCATGTCCCGTAATCTTTGATATGGGGAGTCCTAGGGCAGCGAAGGAGGGACGAATCGCGCTGTCGGCGTAGTGAACGACGAATTCCTCTCGGGCGAATCGATCGCCTCCACCGGGATAGGTGAGAATTGCGTGATTGTAGCCGGAGTGACGAGCGTTCGACGCTTGAATCGTGTCTGTCTGCACTGACTTCGGCGACGGGAGATCGTAGGCGAAGTAGAGTAGATCAATCAGGTGGCACCCCCAGTCGGCGAGAATTCCGCCACCGGTTTCCCACACATCGCGCCAGCGGGCCGGGTGAAGCTCTCGACTGTAGGGCAGGGCTTCGGTCAATGGACCCTGCCATAGATCCCAGCGCAATGACTCAGGAACAGGTAACTCGGAGGCACGAGGCTCCCAGGGACCGGTGAAATATGTCCCCTGACTGACTCCCTGTGTCCAGATATGGGCCTCCACGGCTTTGCCGAAGCGACCAGAGCGAAGAAGCTCGACCGCCTGCATTCGCCCGGGTAGTGCTGCACGCTGGATGCCCATCTGCGTGCAGAGATTCGGTCGGGCTTTGAGCGCTGCACGGATGATCCGCAGTTCGTCGAGTTGTTGAACGAGAGGCTTTTGTCCATAGACATGCTTTCCGTGTTTCAGTGCGCTCACCATCATCGGGCAGTGATTGAAATCCGGCGTATCTACGATCACTGCATCAAACTGATCCGCCTTATCTGCAAAAGCTTCGCGATAGTCAGCAATTTTCCAAGCCTCTTTCCAAGGACCATTCTTTACTTTTTCAAAGGCCGTGGCGTCGACGTCGCAGAAGCCGACGAATTGAACTTTCGGATGATTCGATAATTGCTTTCGCTGTAGATTACCGATGCCGTTCACTCCGATTTGGAGGATTTGCAGTTTGCTGTTTTTGTTGGTAGCAGCTCGGACCGTGGCACTGAGGGAGGTCAGCGTCGCCGCTCCTAGGGTAGCACCCGTGCGATGAGCATATCTCCGAGTCGTTGACGTGGTTGAGGTTGAGGCAGAGTCAGGGTTCATCGATCTGATGGTATTGTATCGCTCGCGAGGAAACGAGACTCTTTTTCTCCCGTAATCGCGGGAAAACTCCAGACGGAATCAGGGGACTGGTTTCTGGAAGCCGAGCTGAGCTCCCTCAGTTTGGAAAGGCCAGCAGATTCACTTCACAGGGTGACGCGGTCTTTCCACTCGGGAACTTCCACCTGGAGGGAGGGGCTGTGCTGTCTCAGTATGTCAGCGAAGGCCAGCGATTGCTCCTCCTCACCGTGAACGAGAAATACACGGTCCTTACGCCCGTTGACCGAATCAAAGTAACGGAGGAGTTCATTGCGATCCGCGTGACCGCTGAATGAATCGAGGATCTGAACGTCCGCTCGGACAGTAAATGTATCTCCGAGAATAGGCACGGTGCGGTCTCCTCTTCGAATTTTGTCTCCCAGTGTTTGTTCGGCGCAATATCCGACGAAGAGAATCGTGTTCCGTGGGTTCTCGATGTTGTTCCGCAGGTGATGAAGCACGCGTCCTGCTTCACACATGCCTGAGGCGGAAATAATGATCGCTGGCGAGTCGAGATCGTTGAGCTTCTTTGATTCATTAACGTTCCGAATCAGATTAAGATTCTCGAACCCAAAGGGATCACGCTTTTCAAAGAGAAAGTTGTATATCTCGTTGTTGAAGCACTCCGGATGCAGGCGGAAAATCTCGGTCGCTCCCACTGCTAGAGGACTGTCCACGTAGATGGGAATATCGGGGATTTCGTTCGCTTCTACCAAGCGATGCAGCACGTAAATCAGCTGCTGGGTCCTCTCGACGGCAAAAGCGGGAATGATGACTTTACCCTTTCTCTCCAGAGCGCGGACTAAAACGTCGCGCAGGAGGTGATTCGCTTGAGTGGGGAGTTCATGTATTCTGTTTCCGTAGGTGCTCTCCATCAGTAAAATATCGACGTCTTCTGAAGCTTCCGGATTCCGTAGGATCTCGTTGTTCCCACGTCCGATATCACCTGAAAAGAGGAGGCGACGGCGTTGACCATTTTCCGTGATGTCCAGAATCACCTGTGCCGCTCCGAGAATATGACCGGCATCGAGAAAGGTCAGAGTAACTCCGGCACAGATCGGGATCGGTCGTCCATAGCCGACAGTTACGAACTGGCGCACGCACTGCTCGGCCTCCATCTGTGAGTAGAGCGGCTCTAGTTCAGGAAGCCCCTCTTTCACACGCCGTTTATTCAGCCATTTGACATCCTGCTCTTGGATGTGCGCCGAATCTGCGAGCATGATCTGGCATAGATCACGAGTGGCGAAGGTTGAGTAAATATTACCTGTGAATCCTCTACTGGTCAGAGTGGGCAAATTGCCGCTGTGATCAATATGGGCGTGAGAGAGAACTACCACATCGATCTGAGACGGATCGAAAGGGAAAGTTCGATTCCGCTCGTTCGCCTCTGCTCGTCGCCCCTGATAGAGTCCGCAGTCGAGTAAAATGCGCGAGCCGTTGACTTCAATAAGATGTTGAGAGCCTGTCGTCGTACGAGCGGCCCCGCAAAAGGTGATTTTCATGGGAGAGGATAGAAATAGAAATTTGGAACGCTGGAATCAAGGACTGAAAATAAACTTTAGAATTTAAACAACATAAATCGCAGAATTATTGAAGATATTTAAATCTAATATTTTAAAATAGTTTGGAAATTTGAAATTTTTCGTTGATTAGTCTAAAAAATTATCATAAACTTGGAAACGATGAAAAAATTTGCGACCATTCTTTCGATCTTCGTGACCTCTCCTCTCCTCTTCAGTGCTTCCAGTCATGCAGCGGACGCAACGGTCGAGTCTCTCGCGACTCGTCTATCCACCTTGGAAAATCGCTTGAATCGCTTGGAGAATACGATCAGTGAAAAAAATAATACTGGCTCCCATAGCTATGTCTCCAGCGCAGTGGAGGAATCGACAAATAGCTCGAAGCCGGAAGTTGAGAGCACGACGACTTACGTGATCCAAGATGGAGATACTCTCGGGAAGATCGCAACGAAATTTGGAATCGAGAGAGCGGAACTGCTGAAAGCAAACCGTCTCAGCGAAGGTCAGCCGATTTACATCGGAGAGACCTTGGCCATTCCTTCGGCGCCCAAAGCCCCGGTGGCGGGAACTGTAGCGAAGGACTCGACGGTGCCGATGTCTGTCTCGACAACAACAACAACAACGACGACGACTCCGACGACTCCGACGGCCCCCCTTTCTGTTACGACGACTCCGACGACTCCCGCAGTCCCGGAAAAGACTGTCGTCAATCCCGA
>JBDHQE010000336.1:0-2706 GCA_039806885.1 Verrucomicrobiales bacterium | reverse complement strand
TCGGGTGTTATCGGTTTACGGATGTGGAGGTGAGTTCTTACGACGACGCTGGGAGTGTTTTCTACGGGGATCTTGGCAACCTCCTTCCCTTGACTGTCGAAAAGCTGAACGGGAGCTGAGTCCAGCGGCAGCCCCTCAGCCAGAATCGTAAAGGCGCGGTTCTGAGGCGCGAATACGATATCAGTTGATACCTCTGGTCGATCCATCACGATGGGCTCGCGATGTGTCTCATCACGATGGCCGCGAGCCGTTTCGACCACCCATTTCTTCGCATTGGTCGTGATCGACCAGTCCATCGACGTGCCGTAGCGATCCCCAGGAATCACCCATTGCAGGAGATACAGACCAGGGCGCTCGACTTCCGTCCGTATCGTCGCTTTTTGCCAGGGAGGAACTCCTCCTCGCTCCAATTGTTGTGCTGCAGATAGTATTTCATCCACGAGCAGTTTTCGATCAGGAGAGTAGAGGACTGCGTGTAGATTCGTGGTGCCCGGTTTCCCTCTCGCCCGATCTCGTTTAAAAACCGTGATTTCGAGAGGCCCCTTCTCGGCATAGAGATGGACACCACCTGTTCCCGATACAGACCAAGCGGGTGCCTCACTCTTCTCCTCTGCCCGCAATCGAGGTAGAAACATCAGCGCGCCTGCTGCCAGAAAAAGAAATATCGTTCTGCGATGCATGTGTTGGGGTAGTTACGCTTCACCTGACATGGGACTTCGGCTCGCGTCAATCCCCGCATTCGCTCTCTCCATTCCCCTGATCGCGCCGATTCGATGTTCCTCCAGCAATAATGATTTCGCTCTTGTCATGCGCTGATCATAAAGGTAAATAAAGGTGATACAGAGATAAACAGGCTTCTTTGATCTTCCCTCCTTTTTCCGTCTTCCTGATGACCACCGATCCTAGCTCCCTCATCCATGGGTATGCGACGAACTTGAAACAGCAGCTCGATGAGTTCGAGAAAGCGACCGTACGCTGCGGTTTGATCGGCTCCTCTGGCACAGGGAAATCTTCTCTGATCAATGCCATCGTTGGTGAAAAAGTCGCCGCAGTGGGGAGTGTTGAAACCACCAACGAAGCTCAGGAAGTGCGACATAATGGACTGATCTTCGTCGATCTCCCCGGATGCGGCACCCAAAAGTGGCCTCGCGAGACCTACATCAGTCGCCTGAATCCGCTCACTTACGACTGCTTCCTTCTGGTGACAGCGGATCGGTTTCGCGAGGATGATATCTTCCTGTATCGCGAATTGACCACGCTCGGGCGAGCCTGCTTCCTACTGCGAAACAAGATCGACTTGGCCATCCGTGATGAGCTGCACGATAACAATCGCTCTGAGGACGAGGTGAAGCAGGCGATTCGAGCGGACATTCGCCGTCAGCTCGATTTAGCTCCCGATCATCCGATCTATCTCACCTCTGCACGCCAGCCTACGGAGCACGATTTTCCCCGCTTGCTCCACGATATCCAATCGCAGATGAGCAAGCTGAAGCAGGATCGCCTGATCGCAGACATGGCGGCCTATAATCGGGATGCTCTAAAAAAAAAGCGTGAACTCGCGACGAAACGTGTCCGCATCTATGCCGGACTCGCTGCCGCCAACGGACTGAATCCTATCATCGGACTCGATGTCGCAGCGGACATCGCATTCCTGCTGAAAATGTCGAAGGAAGTGGCCGGAATCTACGGACTGACGAATGTCCAGAGCGAATACTGGAGGCGATTTCTACAACCCGAATCCGCAGCCAAGCTCGTGGCGAAGGTGGCCCTTTTCGCCGGGAAATACATGGCAAAGCAGGGGATCGTTACCATGATAAAAACCATGAGTAAGCGTATCGCATCCAAGGAGATTTCGAAATTCATCCCCTTTGCTGGACCACTGGTCGCCGCAGGAGTCGGGTGGAAAGCTACTTTTCTTCTGGGAGAGCAGTTGGTGGATGAGGCCGAGGCGCTCGCTGAGGAAATCCTGCAAAACATTCTTGAAGATACGCAGCACGAGATTTCCGGCCCATCTTGGCGGCAATCTCCTGAATCGCGGCGTTGACGTCGGCAGAAGATTCGTAAAGATTCTGCGGATGAAACTTTCCGCCGCTATTTTTACATCCATCGGACTTTGCCTCTCGTTTTTTCTCACCCCCACAGCACCAGCGGAAACTCCCGCGCCGAAAGTAACTCTTTCCGCCAGTGTCGATCATCCGGATGCGATTTATCACAAGGGAGAAACCGTCACTTTCGTGCTGAAGCTTGAATCAAATGGAAAGCCTGTGACAGAGGGAGAAATTAGCTGGGTAATTACCAAGGACGGGCTTCCACTCAACCAGTCAGGCAAGGCGAAAGTAGAGAATGGAGTCGCCAAAGTGCAGGGAACGCTCGATGAACCGGGCTTTCTCCAGATCCAGGCGAATTATCGCCCGGATACGAAAGCGGCTCCGATCAGTGCGATGGCCGGAGCAGGAATCGATCCGACCGAGATTGCACGCAGCATGCCAGCCCCAAGTGATTTCGACGCCTACTGGACGGCTGAAAAGGAAAAGCTGGCTGCGGTGCCAAGCAATCCTCGTCTGACTCCAGTGAAGTCAACGAGTGCCCAAGTGGACACATTTGACGTGCAAGTCAACAGTGTCGGGGCACCCGTATCCGGTTACTTTGCACGACCGAAAGGCGCAGCAGAAAAAGCACTGCCCATTATCCTCACCGTTCATGGGG
>JBDHQE010000057.1:0-17403 GCA_039806885.1 Verrucomicrobiales bacterium | reverse complement strand
TATCCTCGATCTTCCTGCCTGCTTCTGCTATTCGGAGCGATGTCCCTACTCGCGACGGGCATTCGAGCACAAGCACCTCCCGCACTCGACAGACTCACTCTTCTCTCCGCGAAATACTGTTCTGCCTGCCATTTGCCACCACCGCCTGATGCCTTTACTCGTGAGGCTTGGCCACCGCTGTTCGATCTGATGGAACCGCGGATTCACGACCAGAAGATGCCCTTTGAAAAGGCCGAGTATCAAGAACTGCTTGCGCTTTTTCAAGCATCCAGTCCAGAGAAGTTTCCGCCTCTCACGGAGCATCTCGACCGAGGGCCGCTTGGCTTCGCCCGCGCAGAAGTAGGTCAGCCATGCGCTGTAGATCGTCCAAAGATCACGAATGTGAAGATCACCGATCTCGACGGCGATGGACGAAACGATGTTCTCGTCTGCGACGACGTGACGAATAAAATTACCTTGTTGCGCTTTACCGAAACATCCTGGGAGGAAATTTTCATCGCCGACATCGTCAGCCCGGTGAGTACCTATGTGCTCGACTACAACGGGGACGGACACAAGGACATCGTAGTGGCATCCATTGGCTTCGTAGAGCCGACGGATAATTTAATCGGATCGGTATGGCTTCTGGTAAACCGAGGTGATCTCACCTTTGAACCTCTACTCCTTCTGTCCGGAGTTCCTCGCGTAGCCGATGTAAAGCCAGGGGATTTCAACGGGGATGGTAAGATTGACTTCGTCGTCGCCGCTTTCGGATGGCGTGAAAGTGGCGAAGTGATCCTGCTGGAGCAGGTGAACCCCACCCTCTTCGTCCAGCACAGCGTCCTGAAGAAGAATGGTCCCTTACAGGTGGAGGTGACGGATCTTGACGGTGACGGGCATCTCGACTTTCTCGTTCTTTATGCGCAGCAACATGAAATGATCGTATGGTTCCGAAATAACGGGAACGGACAGTTCGAGGAGAGGATCCTCTGCCGCGCTCCTCATCCCGCGTTCGGCTCATCCAGCTTTTGCCTAGTCGATCTCGATGGAGACGGCGATCTCGATATTATTCTCACAAATGGGGACATGATGGATGAAGTTTCAATGGTCAAGCCCTATCATGGAGTGCGTTGGCTGGAGAATGATCACTTGCAGTTCAGGGAGCATGAACTCTTTCGTATGCCTGGCTGCTACAAGGCTGTGCCCTACGACATGGACGGAGACGGAGATCTCGATATCGTCGTCTCCAATCTATATTACGACTGGAATGTGAACGATTTCCCTAGCCTCGTCTGGCTTGAGAATGTAGGAGGCAATCAATTCCATCCTCACGCGATCCTCTACTCACCGACCAATATTCCGGCGATGGATGTGGGAGACCTGAATCACGATGGACGCCCTGATATCATCGTCGGAGGCTTCCACCTTACTGGCCCGCTAGGGCGTCACGCTCGTCTGACGGCTGTCTTTGCGACTGGTCATCCACCCGATCCGGACTGAGTAGTAACCATTCCTCCACGATCTCGCGAAAGGCGGTCACAGCGGGATCATCTCCTTCTCGCGACCAGACCATCACGATGGGAATCGTCTCTCGGGGAGTCAAAGGCACTAGGCGGACTTCAGGAGTCTCTGGCTCGATACTTTCCGGCACGATCCCGACGCCAAATCCTGCTTCCACATAGCGAAGGATCGTCCCGATCACGCTCGGCGTATGCGCGATTTTCGGAGTAAAACCCGCAGCGGCGCAGGCAGCGAGAATTGTATCGTAAGATCCCGCTCCTTCACGTCGAGCTAACATGATGATTAGCTCATTCGCCAAATCGCTCCATGCGATTTCGTGACGATTGGCCAAGGGGTGCTCGCTAGGAAATGCCGCACACAAAGATTCGTTTTTTAATAGCAGCGAATGGAGGCCGAGTGCCTCATGTGCGAGCACTGGTCGAGTGAATCCGACCGAAAGCCGTCCCTTTGACACCATCTCCCAGACGCGCTCTGGGGTTCGCTCTTCCAAAACAATCGATACATGAGGACAGCGTTTTTGATAAGTGCGAAGAATGGGACTCATAAAGCTACGCGTTGGTGGCCCGATGTAACCGAGCCGCAGTTCGCCCACCTCACCGGCAGCAGCTCCACGTACACGGCGGATCGTTTCTTCCAGTCGTCCAAAAAGTAGCCCTGTCTCTCGTAGTAACACTGCACCGCCCGGCGTTAGACGAACTGAGCGTCGACTGCGATCGAGTAGAGGAGCACCGATTTCTGTCTCCAGTTCCTGCACTGCCCGACTCAAGGCAGGTTGAGCAATTCGAATCCGACGAGCTGCTTTCGAGAAACTTAATTCCTCAGCTACGGCATGAAAATAACGTAGATGTCTTAATTCCATCACTACGTTATATCATGTCGATATAAATATGATACTCAATATCTATTTTCGTTACTAGAATTCAGATCGTTGTTTTGGCTCGTTGATCGATTTTTTCAGTTCTATGGATAACGCAAGCCTCGCCATTCAATTTTTCCTTCAGATCGCAGTGATCTTGATCGCCTGCCGGATCGTCGGGGCGCTTGCGGCGAAAGTAGGGCAACCTCAGGTAGTGGCGGAGATGATCACAGGGGTACTTCTCGGTCCCTCGCTTTTCGGTCTACTTGCACCGGAGGCGCAAGCGTGGTTGTTCCCTTGGGACTCGACTCAGCAGACACGAGATACATCGGCGTACTTATTTCCGATTTCACAGTTGGGTCTGGCGGTCTACATGTTCCTCGTAGGGCTAGAGTTTCGGGCAGATATTATTCGAGGGTATCTCAAGAGTTCGCTTGCCGTTTCAATCGCCGGCATGGTAGTTCCGTTCGCGCTCGGAGCTGGACTGGCCTGGGTGCTCTACCATCACACGGAACTATTTCCGGAGCGTACTTCGCTGCGTGAGGCCGCTCTCTTTCTCGGCGCATCCATGTGCGTGACTGCCTTCCCCATGTTGGCTCGCATTATCCACTTCAAGCGTCTGGGCGGGACGACGATGGGGACTGTCGCCATCGGTGCCGGTGCCATCGGTGATGTAGCGGCCTGGCTGATGCTAGCTGTCGTCCTCGCGAGCTTCGACGGACATCTGTCTCGCTCACTTTACAATATCGGAGGAGCGGTGTGCTTCGTGCTGGTCGCGTTCTTTATTCTACGACCGCTCTTAGCTCAGATTTTGCCCTATTTGCTGAACAAGGAAGGAAAATTGAGCGATGGAGGACTTCTGATCGGCCTAGCTCTGATGTCACTGGGAGCCTGGTACACGGATTCCATCCATCTCCATGCCGTCTTCGGCACCTTCGTCATCGGAGCCGCCATGCCCCGTGGAGCCTTCACCCGTGATCTCGTCGCCCGGATCGAACCTCTCGCAGTCGCGCTGCTACTGCCACTTTTCTTTACCTATTCCGGTCTGAATACGCAAATTGGACTGATCGATTCATGGGCTCTTTGGGGCGTGTGTGCAGCAGTAGTCGCAGCTGCAATGCTGGGGAAATGGGCTGCGTGTAGCATCGCTGCCCGCGCCACCGGTCTGTCGGGACGCGATGCCATGGGAATCGGAATTCTCATGAACGCCCGCGGCTTGATGGAGCTAATTATTATCAATATCGGACTCCAGCGCGGGATTATTACCGAGGGATTGTTCGCGACTCTCGTCATCATGGCGGTCATCACCACTCTGATGGCCTCACCGCTCTTTGAGTGGCTAGTAGCGCGGCACTATCAAGTGAGCGAGGATCGCGGGATTGCCGATCTGAGTTGTACCGGAGATCCAACGGTGGAAGCGTAGGGAGTCAGAACGGAGCCGGATCAGAATCGAGGCGTATTCGACTCTTCCCTCTTCATTTGATTTCGCTGTCGTGGAGGGTAGCGAAAGTGACCGAGAACTTTCCACTGCGTGATTCCTTTCGTCAGTTCCGGTCCAGAGCCGATATTATGTACGAAGGTATCTTCGTCCACTACCATTCCAATATGCCACAACCCTCTTCCATTTAGATCCCATGTCACAAGATCTCCCGGCAAATATCGCCCCTTTTCCGCTCCCGTAATCTCGGCTCCATGACGTCGGAAAAAGGTTTCGAGGTTCGGAACGCGTCTATGATCGATATTCGAGTCCGGCCTCTTGAGTCCCCACAATTTCGGGTAGGCGCTGAAGGCTTTCTTCATATCCTCGTGTACTAGCTCCTGCAAGTCGATCCCGAGCGCCCGATACATCCGGATGATCTCATCCGTACACACCCCGGTGTCGGCGGGCACATCCCCTCCCGGATAATCGAGCGCTACATAGGCAGGATCATAGCGAACTGTCACACTCAGGCGAGCCTTGGCTGCCTCGACGAGTTGCTGCACGATACCCGCATCGGGCTGTGCTTGAGTCGTCGAGATCAAGATCCAGAAGCCGATACAAATCAGGATGAAGAGCCTGGAAAAAGCATCTGCAAAAAATGATGGCTGGGTAATTCGCTTCATACTCTGTGAACTTCTTTTATACACGATTCAGTCCACAGCAGATTTTCATGATCTTCAAGGATGAAAAGTCGGACTTCTCAAAAGCTGCTCCCATTGCAATCCTCTCTGATACTTTCCGCATTCAACTTGCAGAGAGTGTCATCCTCTGATTCCTTTCCCATAGGGAATTTTGCCCAACAATTTTCGACATGGCAGTCAAGTATCGCGACTATTACGAAACCCTCGGCGTTCCGAAGAACGCTTCACAGGACGACATCAAGAAGGCCTTTAAAAAACTCGCTCGCAAGCACCATCCAGATGTAGCAAAGGACGATCCCAAGGCAGAAGAAACATTCAAGGCGATCAACGAAGCCTACGAGGTACTCGGCGATCCGGAGAAGCGGCAGAAGTACGACACTCTCGGCCCTGACTGGCAACAGGGTGCAGGATTCGGAGGAGGCGGATTCCCGGGATCTGGGGCAGGTGGATTTGATTTCAACTTTGGCGGGAGCACTGGCTTCAGTGATTTCTTTGAATCCATTTTCGGAAGACGTGGTGGCAGCGGAGGAGGGGGCGATCCTTTTGGAGCATTCGGCGGAGGAGCCCATCGCGCCCGTTCGACTCGCCCGATCGCCGGAGAGGACAATGAAGCAGACCTGCTGGTCTCGATCGAAGAAATCATGACGGGTTCCAGTCGTCAGATACGTCTCAGCCAACCCAATGCAGATGGATCCGGCAGCACCGAAAAAACCATACGGATCAAGATTCCCAAGGGAATCGCTGAGGGGAAGCGCATTCGATGCGCAGGACTTGGTAATCCGGGATACAATGGAGGTCCCGCTGGGGATTTGTATCTGCGAATTCGTCTGGAACGTCACCCACTCTTCACTGTCGAGGGTAGTGATCTGATGATGGAGTTACCACTCGCTCCTTGGGAGATCGTACTCGGCACCACCGCCACGCTCCATACTCCACATGGGGATGTGAAGCTGACGATCAAAGCGAATAGCCAAAGTGGCAAGAAGCTGCGACTGAAGGGTAAAGGATTACCGAAGGGTAAAAGTGACTACGGCGATCTCTATGTCACTCTGAGTCCGGAATTTCCCGAGGAATCATCGTCTGCTGAGATGGAACTGTGGAAACAGCTCTCAGAGATCTCCACTTTTCGTCCACGTGACTAGAGATTCACATTGAGGGGATTCAGCAGTCTCTCCTTCGCGTCACTAGAAGGTTCGGGGTGCTTTCAACTATCCAGCGGGAGTCCTCGCAGGCGCCTTCGGAGTAGGTCCAAGCTGAGTCGAACAACACGCTGTTTAAAGCTGATGCGGTCTATTGGGAAATAATGTCGTCCCGAATGAGTCTCTGATCCACGCGAGGCTAGTGCCACGTACACCGTCCCCACAGGCTTTTCCACCGATCCACCGCCAGGACCGGCGATTCCGCTCACCGCGATGGCATAGTCCGCTCTGCTGCGCTCCAAACAGCCTTCGGCCATCGCACGCACCACCTCATCACTCACAGCACCTACCGTGTCCAAGAGATCTCGCGAGACTCCGAGTAGATCCGCCTTGGCTTCATTCGCATAGACGACATAGCCACGGTGAAAAACTGAACTCGATCCCGGCACATCGGTGATCGTGCTCGCGATCAATCCGCCTGTACAGCTCTCCGCCGTCGAAACCATCTTTCCCGCTTCCTTGAGAAGCTCCACCACCACCTGCTGAATCGAATCCTCACTCTCCACCACGATTTTCGAGTAGAACTCCCGTCGGACTACGGCAGAGAACGCCTCTACCGAACCTGGATCGCCGACTAGGCGCAGATCTACTTCACCAAGCCTTGCGCAGTATCCCAGCTCGAGTCCGCTCACTCCGGAGAGCAAAGGATCGAGGACGGATGCCAAGTTCGACTCCCCTACCCCAAAGATGCGAAAGTTCCTCCAGAACGGTCGGGACTCGTGCGCCTGAGCGAGAATCCTCTCCAGAACGGGAATCACGACTTCGGCGAACATTGGCTCTAGCTCTCTCGGAGGTCCAGGCAGCAAAATCAGATGAGGCGTTCCAGCAGCGGTATCGGCAGGCAGATACAAACCCGGTGCCGTACCAAAGTGATTTTCAAGAACTATCGCTCCCTGCGGTACCATTGCCTGCCTGTCATTCGCCGCATTCTGAGGGAGTCCTCGTTCGCGAAACATGCGGTGAATCAACTCCAGAATCCTCGGATCTGGACTCAAAGTCCGTCCTAGCATTTCCGCGACTACCTCGCGAGTCACGTCATCGCTCGTCGGCCCGAGTCCTCCAGTAACCAAAACGAGATCACTGCGGTGAAAGGCTTCCTCGAGCGCCGCGCGAATTTCCAACCCATCAGGCACTGTGCTCTGACGCTGGATTCGCAAGCCCAATTTGAAAAGCTCGCGTCCGAAAAAGGCTGCGTGCGTATTGACCACCTTTCCCAATAGCAATTCCGTACCAGTGGTGATCAGTTCGATACGCATGATTGAAAAAAGAAAAAATGAGATGCACGAGAGCGAAAGGAAGAATTTTCGTAATCCGCTCGATGCGAGGGAAATACATTCGTTCAGACGGAACCCGTCGCTGTCTCGGGGAGAAATTCGAGATCAACCCGAGGCGCATCCGCCCACAGATCTTCCAGAGAGTATACTTCGCGAAGCTGATTGTGAAAGATATGCACGATCACATCCACATAGTCGATTACCATCCAGAGACTACTCGCATCGCCGTCGGTGGATCGAGGCACCTCTCCGAGAGCCTCTTCTGTTTTATGGCGCAGATCTCTCGCGACAGCCTTGAGGTGCGGCACGGAAGTCGCGGTGCAGATCACAAAGTAATCCGTCAAGGTGATCAACTCACGCATATCCAGCACCATGATATCTTCAGCATGGATATCATTAGCAATCGCAGCACAGGTTTTTGCCAGAGTGAGAGAATCAGTCACAGAGAAGTCGGATCAGGTTTAATAGTCAAAGTGCCGGAAATTCCCTACTTCGCAAACGCCAAAAGTACCCATTTTCAATGACGATCACGAGCCGTAGTTCTCGTTTTCACAGTTCTTTCATACATTCCATCGCCAGCTCATACGAGCGCAGGCGCTTCGGGAAATCATAAATGTCCGAGACAAAAATCACCTCATCCGCTTCCGTTTCTCCTAAAAAGTGAGAAAGCTGGTATTTCACCGTCTCTTTCGATCCCACAAAGGAAATCGCGAGCATCCCCTGCACGTGCAGTCTTTCCTCTGCCGACCAATAAGTATTGATATCCTGAATCGGTGGTCGCAACAATTGACGGATCCCACGCACTAGATCTGTGAAGGCCATTTCCTGACTGGTCGCTAGAAACTCAGCTTCCTCGTCTGTCTCGGCGACAATGATATTCGCACCCACCATCACATAGGGCTTCGAGTATCTCGCGGAGGGACGAAAACTGCTGCGATATACGTCCAGCGCCTCCATCAGGCTGCGAGGGGCGAAATGGGAGGCGAATCCATAGGGTAAGCCGAGTTCTGCAGCTAGATCGGCCCCAAACAAGCTAGAACCGAGAATCCAAATCGGCACTTCCGTCCCGGCAGCCGGAACCGCCTGGACGGGCTGACTGGCCGCTTCGGATGAAAAATACTGCTGCAACTCGTTCACATCTTGAGAAAAGCGATCTGGCGCACCGGGCGCACGACGCAGTGCCCGCAGTGTTTGAGCATCGGTCCCCGGTGCCCGTCCCAAGCCCAAATCAATTCGTCCTGGATACAATCTCGCGAGAGTACCGAACTGCTCCGCTACCACCAGAGGAGAGTGATTCGGTAGCATGACGCCTCCCGCCCCCACCCGGATCGTCTTTGTACCAGCAGCCAGATATCCGGCCACCACAGACGTAGCCGCGCTGGCGATACTGGGAAAATTATGATGCTCCGCCACCCAGAATCGCTCATAGCCCCAGCCTTCCGCATGCTGAGCGAGCTCCAGTGATTCGTGCAGTGATTGCTCCGGTTTCAGGCCGTCTTTCACCCTTACCAAATCGAGTATCGCAGACTTTGTCATCAACGACAGTGTAAGGGAGTCATCCACTTCATGCGAGGACTTATTGGCGTGCCTTAGCAAGTCGTTCTTTTCTCCAAATGTTCCTTACTTAGCACCTTACTTTCTTGGAATCACATCGACGCAATCTAGGCCGAACATGTATCTTGGCACGGCATCATCGTTTTTTCCTGCGAGGTGGACGTCGATCTGCAGAGGTTCCGTAGGGCTGATATTCACTTTCTCGAAGCGCATCGGCTGCCCCAAAAGGACGTGCTGGCTGTACAGATCAGCCTCTTGGAGTTGGCCGTTAATCGAAACTCGAATAAGGGCGTAATCCTTAGCCGTCGTCGGATAGAGGATGACATCGTGGGTACCGGGTTTCAGTCCCTTGATTCGAATGGAGAGAACGTCTCCCGGTTCACCATCTGTCCACCAGAGTTGAGCATCACCTGACCATCCGGTGCCGAATCCTTTCATTCCTTGAGGACGGACACTCCCCCGCTGAGCTTTCGCCATTTCCACGAGTTTCTCGCCTTCAAAGCGCTGAGCGCCAGCGGGGCACGGTGGTGTGGATAAGGCATTCGTCGTCTCTCCTAGCAGCGAAACCTGCGCCGTGCCCGAAAGATATTTCACAAGATGCGCCACATCCTGGATAGGAAGAGCATCGAAGAGTCCCACCGGCATCAATGACTGCGGCAGTTCCTCGTGCTTTACCACGTCGGCTAGTTTCACATCGACGACCGATCCGCCAGGCATGACGAGTTTGGCAAAATCGTCGTTCTGACTACGCAAGATGCCGCTGAGCGTAGTGCCGTCGCGCAGGGTGAAGATGTGCAGTAGATAATCTTTTCCGACCACAGCGCTCGGGGCGAGCACGTTTTCCAACAGATAGCCTAGATCGCTACGATTGGAGCCAGTGAGATCTGGGCCCAAGGCGACTCCCTCGCCATAGAGAGTGTGACAAATGCCGCAGGTAGTAGCGAAAAGCCTCCTTCCCTGAGAAGCGTCTGCGCGAGAGAGAAGAGGTTCGAGTTTCTTCTTCCATGCGTTGACCGATTCAGCGAGCTTTTCAGGGGCTATTTCCTGTCCGCCTCGCACCCAGTTCCGAGCAACGATCTCATCGATTTCCTGAACCTTAAATCGACCGAACTGGTCCAATAGAGCAGGAGCAACGAGAGAAGAAGCGATCTTTTTCTGATCAATCGCTTGGAGCAGAATCAACGCAGATTCCGGCTTTACTGCGAGGAGGTTGATCGCATCATTGCGTAAACCGGCTGGAAAGTCGGTGATCAATGGCACCAAGGCTTCTGCCGTCTCTCGGCCGGGGAAAGCTCGAAGGGCAATCACGGCGGAAGGACGCATTTTCGGTTCGGCGAGCAGAGCGCGAGCCAAGTCGCCAAGCTGAGGATCCCCAGAGGAACTGAGAAGCTGCAGAGCCTCCGTCCGTGCAGTGAGTTCGATCTTTGCATCCCGTGCGAACGCCCGCCAGATGTCGAAATATTCGGGATCACCAAAGCGACTGCCCAGCCGGGCCAGAGCATCCGCGACAGCTTTCGAATCTTTCGCCAGTTCTTTCCCCCGTACCTTGAGTGCTGCCCAGCCAGCAGGGGCCTTCACTGGAGGCAACTGACTGAGTGCATCTAGAATGGGACTCAGACGAGCGAGAAATTCGTCGGGGCGTCCTACCTTCATCAGAGAAGTAAGCAGTGCTTCGCGTCCTGCGTCGAAGCCAGCCGCACGGCGAATCAGGAAGTCCTTCATCATCGGCCAAGAGGTGCGAATGCTCATATCGAGAGCACGGGAGGGATTGCTTTCCACGAGTGGCTCGATGCCATACCAGCACAGCAAGGGGATGTTGCGGTCGTTCAGGCTGAGAGGATGTGTGATCAACCCTGCCGCGATATCCCAGCGCTGATCGAGCGGAATGCGCTGGAGCAGAGACGCGAGATGACGCCGAACAAAGAGAGAGCGATCTCCCTGATCCGGATCAGTCATGGCGATCAGTCGCGCCACAGTAGCATCCGCGAGAGCGGTCTTCGACTCACCCAGAAGGGTGATTGCCCAGCCTCGAATTTCCTCGGCAGAATCGTCCAATCGAGCGCGAAGAGCCGATTCATCGAGCAGCCCTGTGACGTGGCGCGTCCAGAGCGCCCGCAGTCGTAACACCGAGTCGCTCTTGTGCGAAGTTTCGAATTCGGACAGTGCTTGCTTCACAGCCTCACGATTGAGTTGCCCAGTCGCCGCTCGCTCCTGCAACAGTCGCTGAGCATGGCGGGCATGGAAGGAATTCGCGTGATCGAGTAGGGCGACGAGTTCGGCATCCGAGCGGGCCGGGAGATCCATGGAAGTAGAAATCGCATCACCGTAACGCACCCGGTAAATGCGTCCGTTGGTTCGGTTCCAAATTTCCACATCGCGATGATGGCAGGTCTGCGGATCCGCCCAGTCAGAAAGATACAAGGCACCGTCCGGCCCTTGCTGCAGAGCGACCCCGATATGATCGTGGTGATTGGCGAGGAGAAAATCTGGACGATGTCGGGCGATGTGTCCCGATCCATCGCCCTCGATGGCCTCGCGCACCATGCGATGTCCGTGGAGATTGTGGAAAAAAGCGTCACCGCGATACGCCTTGGGGAACTGATCTGATTGGTAGATCACCAGTCCGCAGTGGGCATGCCCTCCACCGAGAGCCGAGGTGTCATTTGGTGCGGGAGGCCGGGTGATCTTGTTATTTCCCCAGAAGGCATGCTCGCTGGCTTTCCCCGCGTAATGGAGGTGGTCAGCGACGGTCTTGATGTCGTCGAAGGTCCAGGGATTGAAATGGGGGCCAGCCTGCCGTTGGTAACGCCCCCCCTGAGACAGGTGATAAAAGTGTGGAATCACACAAGCCGAAACAAAAAAGTCACCTCGAGCATCGAAATCGACTCCCCAAGGATTGCTGGTGCCTTCTGCATACACTTCGAACTGTCGCGTCACGGGATGAAAACGCCACAGTCCCGCATTGATCGGAGCTCTGGCATCGTCAGGCGCACCAGGCGCACCGACTTTCGATTGGTTAAAGACGCCATGACAGCCATAGAGCCAACCATCCGGCCCCCATGTGAAGGAGTTCAGCGTCTCATGCGTATCGGGATAACTCCACCCGTCGAGCAATACCTCCGGTTCTCCATCGGGAATATCATCCTGATTTTTATCAGGATAAAAGTGTAAGTAAGGAGCGGCTCCCACATAGACTCCACCGAATCCGACCGCGATTCCACTGACGAGATTCAGATTCTCTGCGAAGACCTTTCTCTTCTCAAAGCGCCCATCACCATCGACGTCTTCGAAGATCAGAATGCGATCCTTTCCTTCGCCTTCAGCAGCCCGCTGCGGATAGGTGACACCCTCCACCACCCAGAGCCGACCACGCGAGTCGAAGTTCATCGCGATGGGCTGCACCAGATCAGGCTCAGCGGCGATGAGATCGACAGAAAAGCCCTTCGGCACCTCCATGCGTGCGAGAGCTTGCTCAGGAGACAACCCCGATCCGTATCCATCCTGCGGACGACCGCCCGGAACGGCCCAGCGTTCGACGATCCCAGAGAGTGCATCGCGCTGGAGATGGATTGATAAACCCTGCTTGCTACCGCTCACCACGTCAAGACGACCATCACCGTCGAGATCGGCTATTTTCAATTCCACGCCTGCTCCTGCACCATGGCTAACTAGATAAGGGATGAAATTCATTCGTCCGTCTGCTTCCCTCGTATTGCGGAACCAGTAGAGCACAGGATCTTGGAGTCCCCCCGGATCCTTACCCTGATGAGCGTAATGACGCTTTCCGGTCACAAAATCCATGCGTCCATCGCCATCAATGTCGCATCGGACCAAGGCATGAAGCTGAGAGAATGCGACTCCGTATTCATCTTGCGTCGATGTTTCGCCAAGCAGGTCGTGTCGGCGAAACTTCCCTGACTCATACTGCTCGAACCATCCGAGACCGTAACCGTGGGCGTTATACGCGGTGACGATATCGGCATCACCGTCGCCATCAAAATCGTGCACGAGAATCTGAGCTCCCCCGCCACCGTAGGATTCTGGACTCCAGCGCTGCTTTTCCCAGATGCCCTGACGAGCTTTCTCCAAAGAATCAGGCTGGCGATACCAGAAGTCTTTCTCGATCACGTCCAGCCGTCCATCTCCGTCGAGGTCCCCCACCCCGAGACCGTGACCGAAGGGTTTTGCTGCGTCGCCCATCTCTGAGACCGAATGCCAGATCCATGGTTTCGTCACATCCTCCGTCGCCTCATAGTAGCCATAGGCCTTCTCTCGCGAGCAGACAATCTCGGGCAATCCACCGGGAATGAGATCTATCAGAGCCGGTGATTCATTGCTGATCTGATCAGCGATGAGATGCATCGTCCACAGTCCCTTGTGAGAGCCGGGGTTCCCGGGATTCAGATAAAGGCGAGCTTCCTTTCCGGGAAATCCCAGCACTAGGATATCCGCCAGCCCGTCTCCGTTGAAGTCCTGAATAAAGCTGAAAAAGTTATCCGAGTATCCTTTTTCCGGGACAAATGGATCACCCTCGGCGAAGCGAGTCGGGCGATTAAAATCAGGACCAGCCAGCCAAAACGGTCCATAAGCCAAGTCTGGCACTCCATCGCCATTCAAATCGCCGACTCCGACGCCCTCCGCACGGAACTCCGTGTCGAGCCGCCTGCTGTCCCAAGACGGAGAGTCGGCATCAGCGCTAACAGACCACTGGAAACAAGCGAGCAATAATAAAGTCGCAGCCAATAGAAAAAATCGCGAAATCATGTGAAGAAAGGCCGTCAGTGACATTCCGGATTTTTACTGCAATTCATGCGTATTCGTCAAGCGGCGGGAATTGGTACGCAATAAATCACTCTTGGGGATTGCGTACGAAAAGCGAAATAGCTACAGTCACCGTTTATAGAGAGTTCTAAACAGTGCGTGTGGACTCTTCTGTCAATATTCTGATCCCCATTCATCATTATGAGCGAACCCATTCAAAAGAAAGAAGAGCCAGTCTCTCGCCGGAGCTTCGTCGCCGGAGCTTCCGTAGCGAGCGTCGCTGCGGCCCTACCGATCGAGCTGTGCGCGAACGTCGCGGGCAGTGACGAAGTCAAAGTCGGCCTGATCGGAATCGGAGGCCGAGGCTCCGGCGCCATCGTCCAGGATCTGACCGCCAGTGACGGAGCACGTCTCATCGCTGTGGCGGATGCTTTCCAGGACAAAATCGATGGTACGGGTAAGCGGGGGGCAGGCCTGCCCAAAATTCAACAGCAGTTGGAAAAATCGGGAAAAGGCGCGCAGATCGACGTTCCTAAAAGCCGTCAGTACGCCGGATTCGACGCATACAAGCAGGTGATCGACCAGTGCGATCTAGTCGTCATCGCTACGCCTCCTGGCTTTCGACCAATCCACTTTGAATACGCAGTCCAGCAGGGGAAGCATGTCTTCATGGAGAAACCCGTCTGCGTCGATGCGGCGGGATTCAACAAAGTGATCGAAACCGCTAAGCAGGCTGATGAAAAACACCTAAAAGTCGTCGTAGGGCTTCAGCGCCACTATCAGAACCTCTACTTGGAAGCCTTCAAAAAAGTTCATGAAGAAAAACTTCTCGGTGAACTACGCGGTGGCCAAGCATGGTGGAATGGGCGGCGTCCATGGCTCATCGAACGCGAACCAGGTTGGACAGAGATGGAATATCAGATGCGGAACTGGTATCACTTCGTATGGCTCTGTGGCGACCACATCGCAGAGCAGCACGTTCACAATTTGGACGTGATGAATTGGTTCCTGAGCGGAGACTCGAAGAATGGAGGACACCCCACCATCGCTCAGGGAATGGGCGGTCGGGCAGGCACGGAGCCTCGGACTGTTGGAGAAATCTACGATCACCACTATGTAGAATTCCGGTATGGTCACGAGTTGGCGGGGCCTGTCGTAAACAGTCAGTGCCGCCAGATTGTGAACACTTGGTCTCGTGTCGCCGAGGAAATTCATGGAACTGATGGCGTTCTCTCCTTCAGCGGAAACAATGGCCAAATCGTCGACCTGAAAGGCAACGTAAAATGGCAGTTCCGAGCACCTCGCGACGGGGATCCGAACCCCTATCAGACCGAGCACGACTTCCTTCACAAGTGCATTCGCGAGAACACCGATCACAATGATGCCTACTACGGTGCCAAGAGTTCTTTCACTTCCGTGCTCGGTCGTCTGGCGACCTACAGCGGTCAGGAGGTCAAGTGGGACGATGCTGTAAAGTCGAATTTCTCCATCATGCCCAAAGAGTACAGCATGAACGCTGAAGCTCCGGTGAAACCTGGACCGGACGGAAACTACGCCATCGCTATTCCGGGCGAGTGGAAACTGCCGTGGGCCTGATGCTTTAGTTCCCAGCGGAGCTTTAGAAAAGCGACTGTCGTGAACTCGGCAGTCGCTTTTTCATTGAAGAGGCGATTGCCAGAGAAGATCGATCGGAAAAAAGAACCGCCCGGACTTTGTAGGCCGGGCGGTTCGAAACACGAAACACAAACAGACAGTTACCGAAGAAGTAACTGTTTACAGTTTGTTCGATGATCAAGAAAACTCAACAATTAATTTTAACTAGTTCACACAACACGATAATTTTCCCAGCTAGTGGCCAGGCGACCACATAACGGAGGAAGTCATATAATCGCTCTGCGAGGGTGGCGGGATGTGCACTCGCCTCGTACAGTAAAGCACTAAGCCAAGAGAGATAATTTTCAGGGCTTGGCTTCGGGAGTATCTGCTGATTTGGGAGCTCCCACCGGCTTGGATTCTGGAGTTGGGGCGGGCTTGGACGCTTCCGCAGGTTTAGACTCAGGGGCTGGTGCTGGCTTTGCTGCTTCTGCGGGCTTGGATTCTGGAGCTGGTGCTGGCTTCGGTGCTTCTGCAGGCTTAGCTTCAGGAGCTGGTGCGGGCTTTGCTGCTTCTGCAGGCTTAGCTTCAGGAGCTGGTGCGGGCTTTGCTGCTTCTGCAGGCTTAGCTTCAGGAGCTGCTGCTGGTTTAGGGGCTTCCGCTGGCTTAGACTCAGGAGCAGGTGCGGACTTCACCGCTTCCGCTGGCTTGGATTCAGGAGCCGGAGCGGGCTTGGCTGTTTCCGCAGGCTTGGCTTCTGGAGCTGGAGCGGGCTTCGGTGCTTCCGCAGGCTTAGACTCAGGAGCTGGTGCAGGCTTTGCAGGAGTCGGCATCGCGTCGGGCAGACCGGGCAGAGAAACTCCGGGAGCGACTTCCTTCGCCTTTTCTTGATCTCCTTCCTTCTTCTCCTCCATCAGCTCGGAACGCTTCTTGTGGAGTGAATCAACTACGTAGCTGCGCACTTTGAAGACGTGACCCTCAAGACGCTTCTCGTCGGCGAGCTTCTTTTCTAGTGAGGCGAGATGATCGGAGAACTCCTTATCGGCTTTTGTCTTCTCCTCGTCACTCTCTTCGGCTCCTGGTTTCCTAACTTTGGGGAAATCGGCGGAGACTTTCACGATCAGCGGGAGTTCGTTTAGATCGTTTTTCTCTCCAACAGAGACTTCATAGCGGAAGCCGTCAAAGGTGTCGATTTTGAAAGTGACGGCTCCAGTCTTTTCTTTCGATTTGTCTTCACCGACATATACGTCCTCGATCTGAGGACTAGCGAAAGCAGACTTCATGCTACTCACTTTGTTGGGATCGAGCTTTTCGTTAGGTCCAGCCTTGGCGAGGGTAAGGTCACCGTTTTCTTCCGTGCGCTCCAATTTCCAGTCGTCTCCCTTATTGGCAGTTATGATTTCGATGGACTTAAGCTTTTCCACTTTGAAAAAGCTCTTATCAATCCAGTCCGCAGGTTCTGTCTTAATGTTGACGAAGGTGTCGGCCACTAGGTAAACGGAATTTCCGTCACCACGCTTCACATATCGACCGACATCGGTTTTCGCCATGCCGCCGCCGAAGGGATCGGGCCGTCCTTCGGAGCGCTCAAAGATTTTACCTAGCCAGAGCTGAGCCAACTCCTTGCCATCTTTACCCAAGAAGCTGAGCACGGTAGCGGTTTCTTCCTCAGGAGCGTCTTTGGAAGCAGGATCGAGCAGGCTGAGTCGTCCATACTGGGAGCGCCCCACTACGACGGGCTGGGCAATGTCCAAGTCCCAGAGATTGCGAAGGAGCTTCACAATCTCCTCGGTGTTGGCCGGGTAGTTCTCGCGCTCTGTCACCTCCCAGGAAGCGGCGCCTTTCACGATCTCTAGGGATTCATCTTTCTTTTTTACCTCGATTTTGGTGATGTCGTTGATCGGGAAATCAGAGAATACTTTCGCTTTGTTCGTAGAGGAACTGACTTCTGAAATCCCTCCGCCGGAGCCGATGAAGTGGACGATCAGGGCGATCACACCGAGGGCGGCGAGAGCGATGAGTAACCGAGTGAGCGTTTTGGGAGACATAGGAATCGAATCGGGAGTGAAAGGCTAAATGGGGATAAAATCCGATGAATCTGGTTAGCGGGCTGCAATCCGACGGCGGCGGATCAAGGCTAGGGCGATACCGAAGACAATAACGAGAACTGGCATCAGTAATGTGTTACCGAACTTGTATGTGGCGAGCTTCTGGCGGAATTCGCGAGTCACTTCTTTCTGAAGTTCGCGCTGGCGACGACGGAATTCGACTTCGTCCTGCTGGAGCTTTTTAAGTTCCGCCTGTACCTCGGGAGAGAGCATGGCCTGATCGATATTCTCCGGAGTTTTCTGGACGATTTCGTTCAGTTTGCGCTCGGCCTCTTTCGCTTTTTCACTAAATTCGGCAACCTCTTTCGAATACTTCTGCTGGGCTTCGCGATACCACTCATTCTGCTTAGTGAATGGGCGACTGACTCCGGTACGGCTGCGAACGCGAGAACCAGATCGATGCCCTCAGCGATCATCTGCTGGCGATTCGTGCTTCG
>JBDHQE010000335.1:0-2715 GCA_039806885.1 Verrucomicrobiales bacterium | reverse complement strand
GACATCGACCTTGGCAAGGTCGCGCTCTACCCCTGAGCTACACCCGCATCTTTCGCCAAAGTGGCGAGACGGACGGTAAAGTGATGGAAGTTGCTCTCTTTATCAAGGTATATTTTAACAGAAATCATTGGCAGCCTCCCGGTGTCGAGGCGAGACTCTCCCCCCCGCCTATGATGAAGCGATTTGGAAACAAGCTCGACGAGATTTTATCGGACAAGGAAGCCGAGGTGCGCCGACTCCTCCCGCTCCGTGAGAAATTGCGTGCCGCTGCACTCACACGGAATGATTTCCGCTCCTTTGAGTCTGCGCTTCGCGGTGAACTTCCTGGACAACTGAGCGACGAGCATTTCGCAGATCGCGAACTCGCAGTCATCGCCGAGGTCAAACGTGCATCTCCCTCTGCGGGAATGATCGCGAATGAGTTCGATCCAGTCGCCATCGCTACCGCCTACGCCGAGGCGGGTGCCAATGCACTCTCTGTGCTGACGGATGTGAAATACTTTCAGGGAAATCTTTCCTATTTGGAGAAAATCCGCGCTCAAGTTTCTCTGCCGATTTTGCGAAAAGACTTCATTATTGACGAAGTCCAGATCTACGAATCTGTCGTTGGGGGTGCCGATGCCATTTTACTCATCGTCGCTGCTCTGGAGCAGGATCGCCTGATTCAGCTTCTCGACGTCGCCGCCACTTGTCAGCTCGATGTACTGGTGGAAGTGCACGATTTGGAGGAAATGGAGCGCGCTCTCGATACCGATGCTCGCATCATCGGAATCAATAATCGCAATCTGCGAACCTTTGAAGTCGATCTGGCGGCGACGGAGACTCTGAGCGAAGAAGTGGGGTCGGATCGCGTTCTCGTGAGTGAGAGTGGAATCAGCAGTGCTGCAGATACTGATCGTATCCGAGAATGGGGAGTGGATGCGATTCTGGTGGGCGAAGCGCTCATGAGGGCTTCGGACAAGCGGGAGAAAATGGCCGAGCTAAAGGGACTGGCCCTTCAGTAAAGTCAGCGACACGCTCATCTTTCCGAGATTAAAAAGTCTGTCTGTTGATGAGAACGAGTCGTCTCGAGGCCTTCACTGATGGAGTCATGGCCGTAGCCCTGACGATCATGGTAATGGATCTGAAGGCTCCGGAAGACACGAGCTGGCCCGCGCTTCTAGCTCTCTGGCCTGTGGCTCTGAGCTATCTCCTGAGCTTCGTCTATGTCGGCATCTACTGGAATAACCATCACCATCTAATGCTGGTCAGCGAGCGCATCCGCGGGATCACTCTTTGGTGCAATCTTCTTTTGCTGTTTTGGATTACGCTCATCCCGTTCGCCACTTCATGGATGAGCAAACACGAATTCGCCAGTGTGCCCGTCGCACTCTATGGCATCGTCCTGCTGATGGCAGCCTTGTCCTTCTTCCTTCTGCAATATGAGATCATCCGTGTCAATGGATCGAACTCTGCCCTGTCGATGGCGGTCGGACGTGACATCAAGGGACGCTGGTCAGTCGGCCTGTATGTCGTCGCGCTGATCGTTTCCGCATGGGCTCCGTGGTTCTCCTGCCTATGCTACGCCGTGGTGGCCTGCATTTGGTTTATTCCGGACCGCCGCTTCGAGAAAGTGGGTGGCATGGGCTAACTCTACCGACTCACCTTTCTGCCGATCAAGGTCGACCTCACCCTCTGTCAGAGAGTGAGCTTAGTCTGGAGCTGTTCCAGTTCATGCACGAATCCAGGATAACTCGTCTCAATACACTCCGAGTCGTGAATGACCGTTTCTCCCTCTGCGAAGAGTCCTGCGATGGCGAAAGACATAGCGATGCGGTGATCGCCGAGAGCCTGAATCTCTGTTCCGCGAAGTGGAGCACCTCCCATAATCTCCATACCATCGGCAAATTCCTCGACCTTCGCCCCCATGCGGCGGAGTCCGTCGGCAACGACGGAGATGCGGTCGCTCTCCTTGACTCGCAACTCCTGAGCGTCGCGGATGGTCGTTTTCCCTTTGGCTAACGCAGCAGCGACAGCTAGGACAGGCAATTCGTCGATTAATGAAGGAATTTCCCCTCCGCCGATCTCGGTACCATGGAGTCCTGCCCCGGTAATCGTCACGTCACCCATCGGTTCACAACCTGATTCATCGATGCGCTCCGTAATCCGTGCTCCCATACGTCCCAAGACCTTCAGCACTCCCGTGCGGGTGGGATTGAGGCCGACATTGCGAACTGTCACGCTAGACCTCTGATTCGCGGCGGCTGCGACAAGCCAGAAAGCAGCGCTGGAGATATCTCCTGGAACTTGAATGTCGCGGGACTCTGGAACCTGGCCGCCCCAGATAGAGACGGTATCTCCCTCACGTATCACCTTCACGAGCAGATACCGAAGCATTCGCTCCGTGTGATCGCGGGATGGCATCGGTTCACGAACGCTGGTCCGGCCTTCGGCTGACAGCCCCGCAAGAAGGATGGCGCTTTTCACCTGGGCACTAGCCACGGGAGAGTCGTAATGAATCGCTTGGAGCCGTTCTCGACCTTTGATCGTAATCGGTGGAGTGCAGCGTTCCCCCTGGCCTTGAATTTCAGCGCCCATCTGACCGAGGGGAATGGCGACGCGGTTCATCGGACGCTTTGATAGTGAAGCATCACCGGAGAGAGTCGTGGAAAAGGGGCGACCGGCCAGAATGCCGGAAAGCAACCGCATCGTCGTTCCGCTGTTCCCGCAGTCTAT
>JBDHQE010000056.1:0-17776 GCA_039806885.1 Verrucomicrobiales bacterium | reverse complement strand
CGACTTACCCTTGGAAGCAGCCAAGTCCGCTGCACATTCATGAATCCAGTCCTGCTTATACACCGCAGGAACAATTCTCGGCAAAATCGAATCCGCCAAGGCCGAGAGTGTCGCGTCTCCCAGCAACTTACCCAATTCCTTTGCCACGAGAGCAGCGACCGGTAAAATCTGGGAAGCAGCAACGCGATAGCGATGATCCGCCATGCCACCCGTCTCTGTAAAGGCGTGCTCCACTGCATAGAAACGCCCCATTCCTCCTTTACGACCCTCTTCCCGAGTGGAAGAAAACTCGCGAATCGAATCCTCACCCACGGGCTCAGTTCCCAAAAAGTCGCAACCAAGCGACAAAATACGATCCGCCTTGGACAGATCACGAACTGAGATAGCACCCGGCCCGTAGAGCGCGTCAGAGGCAGCACGCTCACCCACGGAACTCAGAGCCTCATAGGTGAAAAAGCGTATACCCGGCAAGGCCTTGGCCACATCCTTTAACAAAGCCTGCCTAGTCGGCGAGGTCGTCGGCGAAAGAAGCACGCCCACCTTCGCGCCAGATTTCTTCTCTCGAAACGGCGCAAGAAAAGCTGCTTCGAAGTCCTTTACAACCGTCTCCTTCCCACCCTTTCGATAGCCCTTGGAGCGATCCTGATCATACAAATCTAATACAGAAGCCTGCGTGAATGCCGTCGAGCCACCCCGAACATTCGGATGCAGACGATTCCCATCCACCTTCGTCGGACGCCCTTCATACGTCGTCACCACCAGAGGATCACACCCCAGACCGCCGAGTTTCGGCTTGGCCGAGGCGTAGTAAAGAGCTTTACCCGGAATCACCCATTCCACATGCTCATTGTACGGAATCAGCTTTTCAAGAGGACGACTACACGCCACACCAAAACCCGCCAGAGCCGTAGAGGCTCCCATCAACTTCAAGAAATTCCTTCGCGAGGAATCATCCATCAGCAACTCATTCGAACCCTGCGGAAACTCACGATCCAGCCATTTCTTGAAGTCCGGCGAGTCTTCCAACTCACCCAAGCTCCGCCAATGGATTCGAGAACTTTTTGACTCTTCAGTCGGATGTATCCACTTACGCTTCATTTTTTCTGCTACTGCCTTTCGCGGTTACGGAGATCGGTTACGGGGATAATGAGAGGAATACGAATCAATAGTGGCAAGACGCACAATCCTGAGGAGGATGCACCGACCACGCCTTCTGCAGATGAGCACCAATCAGTTCACGATTCCACTTCTTACCCTCATCCGCCTTCTCCAACTTACTCACAGAAGTCTCCATCTTCTCCGCGAGATAGGCATAAAATGCTTTGGAATCCAGATCCTCCGCCTTCCAAGCGAGATTCGTTATCTGATCCAACGGACGCAGCGATTTACCGGGGTCGCGATGGCACTCCAAGCACCAACTCATACTCAGCGGCTTTTCATGCACGACGACCGGCATCTGATCCACCCGCCCATGACACTCTGCACAGCTCACCCCGCGATTCACATGCGCCTGATGGGTAAAATGTGCGTAATCCGGCACCTTGTGGACCTGCACCCACTCGATAGGCTTCCCGGTGTAGCCCTCATAGTTAACATCCATCGCCTGACGGAGAAGCTCCAACTTGGGCGAATCCGCCTTCGCCTTCCCCGGGCCGTGACAATTCCAACAGACCTGAGCCGCTGGCAAATTCGAGTGAGGAGAATTCTCTACCTGGCTATGACAATAGCGACAATCCATCCCGAGCTGCCCCGCGTGAAGACTGTGATCGAACGGGATCGGTTGTTCCGGCATATATCCGACCCGAGTATATTTCGGAGTCCAGGAATACCACGCCACAGCAACGACGCAAGTTCCCAAGGCCATTAGGCCCACGAGAATCTTGATCGCCAACAGGTTTGTCCAACGGGGGAAAATATTGCCCATAACGCACGCGAGAGTCCTCAATTAATCGCTTGTGAAAAATTTCACAAGCGAATTTTGTAAGGATTTTTCCGGAAGTTTGCCCAATTCAAAAAACGAGACCTACTGTTCGTTCGCTTGATACAGAGCATCAGGAGCGAGCATGGTACTCCTGAAGGCTTCTCACGCTGATCTCGTTCCCCTGGAGCGAGCGGATCGCTCGGAGTGCTGCGTCAGCTCCGCGGAGTGTCGTCATGATCGGGATGTGATACTGCATCGTAGCCGCCCGAATTTTCATCTCATCCGCTCTAGTCCCTCGACCACTCGGAGTGTTGATCACCAGAACGATCTTCTGACTCTTCATCAGGTCGACGATGTTAGGTCGTTGACCTGTGGCCAATTTGGGGAGCAGAGTGACGGGAATCCCCGCCTCCTCCAAGACAGCCCCCGTTCCCGATGTAGCATAGAGAGCAAATCCGAGCTCTGAATATCCGCGAGCAATCGGCACGACACTCGACTTATCGGCATCTTTCACGCTGATAAACACGTTCCCTTGAGTCGGCAGACTGCCGCCAACAGCCATTTGACTCTTGGCGAAGGCGAGTCCCAGATCGGGATCAATCCCCATCACCTCTCCCGTACTCCTCATTTCCGGACCGAGAATGATATCAACGCCGGGGAATTTACTGAAGGGAAACACTGCTTCCTTGACACTGTAATGCTTCGGGACAATTTCTTCGGTAAATCCGAGTTCCTTCAAGGTCTGGCCGACCATGATCTTAGCAGCCAACTTAGGTAGCGGCACCCCAATCGCCTTACTGACAAAGGGAGCCGTACGAGAAGCGCGCGGATTGACCTCGATAATGTAGAGATCATCCCCCTTGACCGCTAGCTGCATATTCATGAGTCCCCTGACCTCTAGGGCGGCTGCGAGCTTCTTCGCAGCATCGCGGATGCGATCGAGCATCGACGGACTCAGACTGAAGGCGGGAATTACACAAGCGCTGTCACCGGAGTGAATCCCCGCTTCCTCGATGTGCTCCATGATCGCTCCGATCACGGTAGTTTCTCCATCACTAATGCAATCGACGTCCACTTCCGTAGCGTCCTCTAGGAAGTGATCCACTAGTACAGGGCGGTCCGGCGAAGCCTCGACAGCATAGTGCATGTAGTGAACCAGCTCCTCATCACTGTAAACGATCTGCATCGCACGCCCTCCCAAGACGAAACTGGGGCGAACGAGGCTCGGGTAGCCGATTCGTCTCGTGATCTCCAAAGCCTCCTCCAGAGAAGTCGCTGTGCCGCTGGGAGCTTGATTTAGTCCGAGATCATCGAGCAGCTTCACGAAAAGCTTTCGGTCCTCCGCCAATTCGATGCTCCTGGGAGATGTCCCGATGATGCGGACGCCATTTTCTTCAAGTCCTTTTGCCAAATTTAGCGGAGTCTGACCGCCGAACTGGACGATAACCCCCGCGACCTGACCATCGACATTTTCCTTATGATAAATGTTGAGTACGTCCTCCAACGTGAGTGGCTCAAAGTAGAGTCGGTCACTAGTGTCGTAGTCAGTCGAAACCGTCTCGGGATTCGAGTTGACCATCACCGTCTCGTATCCCATTTCACGCAATGCAAAACTGGCATGCACGCAACAGTACTCGATCCCCTGCCCGATCCGATTCGGTCCACCACCGAGGATAATGACTTTTTCCTTCACACTGCTACGCGTCTCATCCTCGATCCCGTAAGTGCTATAGTAATACGGGGTACGAGCTTCAAACTCTGCTGAACAGGTATCCACCAGTCGATAGGTCGGTACGACTCCTGAGCTCTCGCGGGCTGTACGCACATCTGACTCCTGCGCCCCGCTACTGGCTGAAATCTGCCGATCCGAAAACCCCAGTCTCTTGAGATGCCGGAGATCAGCAGCAGAGCGAGCACTCTCAGGAGCTGCTTTCAGGTCCCTCTGAGCCTCGACGATCTCCTGTACCTGGCCGAGAAACCAAGGATCGATCTTTGTCAGCGAGAAAATCTTTTCCACACTCCAACCGATCGAGAAGGCGTATGCCAGCCAGAACACGCGCTCCGCATTCGGCACTGCAAGGCGCGTCGTGAGATCGGCCTCGCTAATTTCCTGATCGAAGCCATCGCCGAGAATGCCAAATCTCCGAATTTCCAGACCGCGCAGCGCTTTTTGGAGACTCTCCTTAAAAGTCCGTCCAATCGCCATGACCTCACCCACCGACTTCATCTGTGTGGTCAGCGTCGCATCTGCTCCCACGAACTTTTCGAAAGTGAAGCGCGGAACCTTCGTCACGACGTAATCTACCGTCGGCTCGAAGGAGGCAGGTGTCGTGTGTGTGATATCATTTTTCAGTTCGTCAAGAGTGTACCCGACCGCAAGCTTCGCCGTTATTTTTGCGATAGGAAAGCCGGTCGCCTTGGAGGCAAGAGCGGAACTCCGACTCACGCGTGGATTCATTTCGATCACCACCATCCGTCCGGTTTCGGGATCGACGGCGAACTGGATATTCGCACCCCCGGTTTTGACCCCTACCTCGCGAACGATGGCGAAGGAAGCATCTCGCATAATCTGATACTCCCGATCAGTCAGAGTCTGTGCAGGAGCCACCGTGATGGAATCTCCCGTATGAACTCCCATCGGATCAAAGTTCTCGATAGAACAGATGATGATGCAATTATCGGCCCGATCTCGGATGACCTCGATCTCCAGTTCCTTCCAACCGAGGAGCGACTCCTCGATCAGCACCTCTCCGACGGGAGACATATCCAGTCCGCGAGCGACGATTTGGTCAAATTCTTCACGATTGTACGCGATCCCGCCACCCGAACCACCTAATGTGTATGCAGGACGAATGATCAGCGGATATGCCCCAATCTCCTCCTGAACTCCATAGGCCTCTTCTAAGGAATGAGCCACTCCCGAGCGTGCAGAATCCAGTCCGATCGCTGTCATCGCATTTTTGAACGCGAGCCTGTCCTCTCCCTTTTCGATCGCAGCAGGATCAGCTCCGATCACTCGCACGCCGAGCCTGTCCAAGCTTCCGCGACGATGCAGTTCCATCGCTAGGTTAAGCCCAGTCTGACCACCCAGTGTCGCCAGTAGTGCATCCGGCTTTTCCTTTTCAATAATTCTCTCGACTATCTCCGGCGTCAGAGGCTCGATGTAGGTAAAATCCGCGAACTCTGGATCCGTCATGATCGTCGCGGGATTCGAATTAACCAAAACGACCTCGTATCCCTCCTCTTTCAACGCCTTGCATGCCTGCACTCCGGAATAATCAAACTCGCAACCCTGCCCAATCACGATAGGACCAGAGCCGATTAAAAGAATTTTTTTGATGGAAGCGTCACGTGGCATAGATGGAGTGGATTTAAATTTATCACCACTTGCACGGGCTGATTCTTGAAGCAAACGAGAATCAAAGCCTTTTTTCTTCCCAAAGCCTTTTTTCTTCCCCTTTGAATTCATCTGAGTGTCAGGTTTCCGATGTCGGCCTTTAGTCCATCTGTTTGATTCTCCAAAGCCTACTTTTCCTACATACTCTATCACGTGAATCGGCAGGATGGCAGAGTCACGCTTTTTCGTCTAGCTTCTTACTGGTTGATTAGAATCTCTGGAAGCGTCGATCTCACTGAATTTACGAACTTGATCCACTCGATGTACTCCTACGACCGATTTTACTGGGGAATTCTTATCATTGCTCTTGCGTCACAGTTTCCCTGTCAGAGTGCCGACGATATACCGGCCAAGCCCCTTTCACTGCCTGCGTCGCTGTTTTCTGTCGCAGATGGGCTTGAAGTCTCTGTGTGGGCGCGGACCCCGCTACTTCACAATCCAACGAATATCGATACGGACAAGGACGGTCGAATTTGGGTGGCGGAAGGGGTGGACTATGGAAAAAAATACTATAATCGACAGTCCGAAGGAGACAAAATCGTCGTGCTGGAGGATACCGATGGTGACGGGCTGGCCGATCATTCCTCTGTCTTTGTCCAGGACCCCGCTCTGCGCGCTCCACTGGGACTCGCTGTGATCGACAATCAGGTCGTGGTTTCGATGGCTCCGGATCTGATCGTTTATACCGACGTGGACCGAGATCGAAAATTCGATCCAGCGAAGGATAAGCGAGAAGTTCTTCTCACTGGCTTTATCGGGCACGGACACGACCATGCTCTCCATGCTCTTACGGTGGGACCGGATGGACTCTGGTGTTGGAATGCAGGGAACTGCGGCGGAATATTCACGGACAAATCGAACCGCACTTTTCGCATTGGTAGCCCCAATGACGTCCGCTGGGGGATGACCTTCCCCATCGATCCGCGCGATATTTCCGGGCAACGAAGCGACGACGGTCGCACGTATATCGCTGGCTTTATTGCCCGAATGAAGCCGGATGGCTCACAGGTGGAGATCGTCGCCCATAATTCCCGAAACAGCTACGAGCAGACGATCAATTCATTCGGAGACATTTTCCAGAATGACAACGATGACCCGCCTGCATGTCGGACGAGTTATGTCATGACGTACGGAAGCGCTGGCTATTCTTCGCTGGACGGGCAGCGGACCTGGAAAGCAGATCGGCGCCCCGGGCAGTCTGTCCCGGTGGCGGAATGGAGGCAGGAAGATCCCGGTCAAATGCCCGCCGGGGATGTGTATGGCGGAGGATCACCGACCGGCATCGCATTTTATGAAAACGGGGCGCTTGGCGATCACTACCAAGGCCTGTTGCTGAGTTGCGAAGCGGGGAGAAACGAGGTGTTCGGCTACTTTCCTAAGGCGGAGGGTGCTGGATTCGAGTTCAAAAGATTTCCCGTTCTAGCGACCCATTCGGATGTCGTCACCAACAGTTCAGATTTTGGCGAAGAGCGTGATGTTGTGGAGGATAAGTTTCTCTTCCGCCCCTCCGATGTCCTTGTAGGGGCAGATGGAGCCATCTACGTTAGCGACTGGTTTGATCCCGTGATCGGGGGTGGGCACAAATACTATGACGAAGCCGCCGCTGGCACCATCTACCGCATCGCACCAAAGGGTTTTCGTTCGGAGATCCCCAAAATCGACTACAGCACTTTGGATGGGCAGATCGCGGCATTGCGTAGTCCTGCCAATCACGTACGCGCTGTCGCCGCAGCTCATCTGAGGAAACGCGGAGAGGAGGCCGTCGAAGCTGTGGCCTCGTTGCTCAATGATCCGTCTGATTTCATCCGGGCGAGAGCGATCTGGGTGTTGGCGGATCTTGGAGAAAAAGGTCGCGCTCAGGTAGAGACGCTTCTCACCGATCCTAACCCACAGATTCGCGTCACGATTTTCCGCGCTCTGCAGCGCGATCCGAAATCCCTTTTGAGACTCGCGGAGAAGCTCTCACACGATCCGTCGCCACTTGTCCGAAGGGAAGTCGCCATCCTGATGCGAGACATCTCCGCAGAAACAGCAGAGAAGATTCTCGTAGCCATTGCACAACAATGTGATGCAGATGACCGAAGCATGATCGAGGCCATCGGCACAGGGAGCACGGATAAAGAAGAGTCTGTTTTCGAGGCGATCGCTAAAGCAATGGGGAACACCGATCCTCTGTCTTGGTCGCCCGCCTTTGCTCGCATCGCCTGGAGATTGCATCCACCTAGCATCGTCGGCGCGATGAAAAAGCGAGCAGAAGCTTCCTCGCTGGGGCAATCGGATCGCATCGCCGCCATAGTTGCCCTCGGCTACATTCCGACCAGAGAAGCGGCGAACGCGATGGCCGATCTGGCCACCAAACTCGATGGTCCGCTGCATGAGCAAGCGCTGTGGTGGCTCCTTAATCGCAAGGATAGCCTATGGAAGGACACTGGACTCGCAGCGCGACTGAAGCGCGATGGTATTTACGATCCAGATCGACTGGAAATCACGGCCATTCCCCTCCCGCCTGTCCCCGAGAAAAGCCACCTTCCATCCATAGAAAAGATTCTCTCTCTGAAAGGTGATGCGCAGCGCGGACAGCAGACGGCGGCGATCTGCCTCATGTGTCATCATATCGGAGATCAAGGCGTGGACTACGGCCCCGATATCACCGCCTATGCTCGGATGCAACCCGCAGAAGCCATCGTGCGGGCAATGATCGATCCCTCGGCAGATATCGCCCACGGCTATGAGGGGCAAACGGTGGTGACGAATGATGGAAAAATTATCGACGGAATGCTTCTTTCTCAGGGCGACCCGATCATTGTTCGTTCGCAAGGCGGGATCACTCAGATGATTCCGAAGGCTGCGATCCAATCGGAGAAACCACTCCGACGCTCACTGATGCTCTCAGCCGATCAGATGGGCCTCGGGGCGCAACAGATCGCTGACATTGTCGCGTATCTGAAGTCTCTGTGAACCGACACGACTCACAGGATCCGTCCGAATTTGTTCTCATGTGTTCACTTCGCCCTTGCGTGAGAGCGCGTCTTCCCTACCGTACGCGCCTCATTTGCTTTCACGCTACCTAATATTATGAGTCAACCTCGCATTCTCGTCTGTGACCCTATTTCTGAAAAAGGCTTGGAATTTCTTCGATCCTCCGGACTCTCTGTGGACGTGAAACTCGGTCTCAGCGAGGACCAACTGGTCGAGAACGCCCCGAATTATCAGGCCATGATTGTACGGTCTGGGGTCAAAATCACCGCTCGGGTTATCGAGGCGGGGGCTGGCGTTCTGTCTGCCATCGGGCGAGCTGGTGTCGGGGTGGACAATATCGACATCCCGTCGGCTACGAAGCACGGCGTGGTAGTGATGAACACGCCGGGCGGCAATACGATTTCCACGGCGGAACACGCCTTCACTCTCATGGTCTCGATGGCCCGTCATATTCCTCAGGCGCACCAGTCGGTGGTCGAAGGTCGCTTTAAGGAAGGCCGAAAGGCCTATTCCGGGGTCGAACTCTACAAAAAGACCCTCGCCATCATCGGCATGGGGCGCATCGGGGGCGAACTCGCCAAGCGAGCGATGGGCTTCGGAATGCGCGTAGTCGCCTATGACCCCTATCTGACCGCAGCCAAGGCGCAGGCTCTGCGCGTAGAACTTTGCGACACCGTAGATCTGGCCGTTGAACAAGCGGACTTCATCACTCTGCACGTTCCCAAAACTCCCGAGACTACTCACATCATCAATGCCGAGCGTATCGCTCGCATGAAGGATGGCGTGCGCATCATCAACTGTGCTCGCGGTGGGTTAATCGACGAAGTCGCCTTGCTGGAAGGAATCAAGTCTGGCAAAATCGCAGGAGCCGCGATGGACGTCTTCGAAAACGAGCCACCGTCTGCCGATTACGAGTTGCTGTCACGTCCTGAGATGGTCTTCACTCCCCACCTCGGTGCCTCCACGGAAGAGGCCCAGGAAAATGTCGGAATCGAAGTTGCCTATCAAATCGCGGGACGCCTCCTACGCGGTGAGGTAGTGAACGCGGTGAACATGCCGAATCTTGACGAGAAAACTCTGAAGACCGTCGGCCCCTATCTGGAACTGGCTGAGCTGCTCGGAAAATTCGTCGGTCAGCTCGGCCCGAATCCTCCGGAGTCCTTCCGTATCGACTACGTAGGTAAGGTTGCGGAGATGGACACCACCTTAATCTCCCGTGCCGCACTCAAAGGGTTCCTCGAAGTCGGAGCGACACCCGGATCGGCGAACTACCTGAATGCTCCCAGCCTCGCAGAAGCTCGTGGATTACGCATTACAGAGAGTCGTCCGTCCGAAGACAGCGAGTTCACCGACCTCATCCGTGTCATCGCTGGCAACGAGAGCGCTAAGTTCGTCGTAGCAGGCACCTTTTTCGGTAGTCAGCCGCGTCTCGTCCGCATCGACGAGTACACGCTCGATGCATCACCTTTCGGAGATCTGTTGATTTTCAAAAACACCGATTCCCCCGGCGTCGTCGGTGCGATTGGTCGCATCCTCGGAGAAGCGAATGTAAACATCGCCAACATGTCTCTCGCTCGCTACCACGGTGGGGGAAAGGCCCTCAGTGTCCTGAACATCGACTCTGCGATCGATCCGAATACTCTCGACAAAATCCGGGCGATTCCAGGGATCAAATCAGCTATTACCGTGCGAATGTGATCTAAGCCGATCTCCGAGATCGGTGATCGATCTCGGAGATTCTTATTCCGCTCGCAAGATCGAATTGCGAAGGTGAAGTGCATCCGATACACTCCGCATGATGTATCGATCCACACTACTACTGCTCCTGTTCTCTCTGAGCGTGATCCCCTGCGCCCCACTGACCGCAGATGAGGCATCCGGATCAGAAAAGATCACAACATCACCTACGACCAACGAGCCGAAAGATCCCTTTCCCGATCTCAAGGCAGTGGAAACAGCACCCTCGTATGCTCGAGAGGTAGATCGTACACGCGGCAGCTTTACGATCGTTGCGAAAGACGGTGCGTATCTAGAAGGAAGTCATTTTTCCAGTTGGAACTGGACCATGAGTCCTAAGCGATGGGGGAATTATTATGCTGGCCTAGTTTACGATTCCACACGCGCGAAACTGGGCATTCAACTTCGTATTGGGAGCGAGACTACGCTGAAAGGTTACGCTCCTCGCACGAACCCGATCAAAGAGCAGCATCCCATGGTCCTCGGTCTGGTCTACCTGCCGAAGACAGGTGAGTATCCCGTAGCTTTGCTGGCTGGTGATCGTTCCAATGCTCCCGACTTCCGAGTGAAGGCAGTCCATTTCCAACCGGCTCCTGAATCAGAAGTGCTGGGGCAATCCATCGACGGGGCCATCGAGCTGACGGCGAAGAGTGCTACGACCTACTCCGAGTCGATGCGCTACGAGCCGAAGCCAGAAAAAAACTGTCTCGGATTCTGGAAAGAACAAGAGGACTGGGCCGAATGGATCTTTGATGTGAGTCAACCCGGCCAGTTCGAGGTGCTGCTGGAATACGGCTGTGGCAGCGGCAAATCCGACAGCCGTGCCGCCGTGCTCATCAATGATCAGACTCTCGAATTCACCATCGCCGATACTGGAGGGTATCAAAGCTGGCGCGAGATTAGTGTCGGCACGGTCCATCTGAAAACGAAAGGAGAGAACCATCTGGCGATCCTCCCCTTGAAGTTGACAGGAGCGGCGTTGATGGATGTGAAAAAAGTTCTGCTCCGACCTGTGCCAGCGGTGGAGGAGAAAAACTCTGGCGCTGCGAAACAATGACCGAATACTCCCCACTCTTCCTCTCTGCCTGTACCGCCTTCGAAGAAGCGGAATGGGATTACGAAGTAGTTCCTGAGCAGGAAGTGATTCTGGCAGGATTCGAGGCCTATCACACCCGAGTGCAATTACACGTGCAGGTCTTCGTGGAGCTGGGAGCTGTATCTGTGGTGTCAGAGTCCTTTCGGACCAGCCCCAATTTGGCCTATCGCACCCGAATCGCCGAGCTGGCGATGAGAATCAATCAGACCCTGACCATAGGAAACTTCGAGATGGAATGGGACAAAGGACGCTTGGTATATCGAGTGACTAATCTTTTTCCCACGCCAGAAGGCGATACTGGAATCATCCGTTTCCTCATTCACAACACGATAGGAGAAATGGATCGCATCACACCACTGGAAGCGATCATTCTCGATACGGAGATTCAGAAACTGCCGGGACTCGATCTGGAGAAACTGATTCGTCGAGATGATCTGCTCCCTGAGATCCCCACCTCAGAAACGAGCTCATGAACTCCGACGAGTCCTGGGATACGACCCTAGTCTTTGTCCTGAAAGACGGTCGCCGACTCGGGCCTTTCACGATCTCTGATCTTCTCGACGGATTGGAAACTGGAGAATTCTCTCCCACTGATATCTGCCTCCGCGAAGGAGCTGCGGAATGCGAACGCCTGCGCGATATTCTCGACTGGGACGAGGAGCCGGAAAGTGTGGAAGAGGACGAAGCAGAGTCGGCTCCGCTACGTGACCCCCAAGAATCCATCCCGGAACCCTCACTGAAGAAACCACGCGAGCGCCTCATTTACAAAGGGCATCCTTCGATTCTCACCTTTCCCCTATCTGTTCTCGTGCTCCTGATCGGTGCCATCGGCGGCGTATGGAGCTATCAGATTGATTTCAAGCTGACCATGCTGGGCTACAGCCTTGCTTTGGCAGCGTTAATCCGCATTGCTTGGATTCGCTATAGTCACGACTATCGGATCCGCACCCGCCGAATCGAACTTGTCACTGGGTTTCTCGCTCGTAGTTCCAAGGAGGTCCGCATTTCCGACATTCGCTCGATTAATGTTACCTGTCGCGGCTTGATCGGCATTCTAGGAGTAGGAACCGTCGATTTTCTCACCTCTGGTGACGAGCCGGAGATCACATTCAAGAACATCTGGGCTGCACAACGCGTGAAAACCGCCGTGCGTCGACTTCAGGACGAAGGAAGCTGAGACTATTCCTTGATTTGCTTCCCATCACACATCTGCATTGCGCAGCACCCGCAGCGTCTGATCGATCTCTGCATGAGTATTGTAGAAATGCGGACTGAAACGAATATGCGGAGTCCCGCTTCGGTCGTGTCGAAGGCTGGCGAAGATCCCCGATTTCCCCAGAATCACGTATGCCTTCTCGACTCGTGCCGGATTCGCTCGATCCGTACAAGTGGTGATGGATGAGGCCCTAGTGCCTTCACGCGGGCCAATCATCTCGAAGCCTGCTGCCTCCAGTCCCTTGCAAAGTCCAGACTTCAAATCGAGCAAGCGATGGGAAATCGCATCGATCCCGACTTCCGCCAGAATTCGGATCGAAGCCTCCATCCCGAGTAATGCCGCCGCATTCAGCACCCCAGGTTCATAGCGTCGCGCTCCCGGTTCGAAGTCGATCTGATCCTGTGAGATAAAATTCGGTGAAACCACATTCCATGCTCCATAGAGGCAGGGACGCAGGATCTCCTGACGCTCCTTTTTCACATACACCACCCCGGCAGCACTGGGTCCGAGCAGCCACTTGTGCGAATCCGCACTGAAGAAGTCCACGTTTTTCAGCGGAATCGGAAAAGCTCCCGCTGTCTGGATTGCATCGAGCGAAAACAGAATTCCGTGCTCGTGAGCAAGATCACTGATTGCCGCAATGTCGAGTCGATATCCGCTGAGAAAATGACAAGAAGCCAGCGCGATTAGACGCGTCTTCGAAGTGATCGCCGCCTGCACCAATTCCGGTGTAATTTCACCTAGCTTCTGCGGGGAGAGTGGCACCGGGCGCACGCCTCGCGCCTCCAGATGCGTCCATGGATATACGTTCGCCGGATAGTCGTCTGGATAGTAGATGATTTCATCACCTGACTGCCAATCAAGACCATTCGCGACCAAACTGAGCCCCAGACTCGTGGGACCGAGCAGGGCATATTCCTCTGCTGAACCGCCCAAAAAGTCCGCACTTGTCTTGCGCACGCGATCCATGCGCGATAGGAAAACCTCGCCATAATCCAGTTCTCCTGTCGCGCTGTCGATATTGAAAGCGGTCATCGCATCGACCGCCGCCTGTGGGATGGGTGCAACTCCGGCATGCCCGAGAAAGATCTGCTGGCGACAGGCAGGAAAGACAGTCTGACGAAAGGATTCGTCGCGATCGATACGACGAAGAAAATCGGAATCCATAATATGAGAAGGTACGATGAGCGTGATACGATCTTAGACGCGCCGCGCCCGCTTTCCTTCCTCAATTAATGCCCAAAATTGCTTCGATCCTGCGAGCGTCGCATCATCGCCGACCGGCAGATTGGCTCGGAAAAGAAAATCCTGAAAGGTATTTTTGCTGAGCACCCGGTGAACGACGACCGACTGATGATCCGGTGAAACCTCGAAGTAGATCCGGACATCGCGAGCGCGATAGCGATAGAGTAATTTCCCGTCTCGCTCGATCTGCCCGAACTTGGAACCAACAGGATTATCCTCGATTCCGTCGAGATCCTCCGGCTTTACCTGAAAGTCTGCGAGTACGTCTAATTGCTCAAGAGTAGGCAATTGCGAGATCTCCGCTGCACTGATTTCGTTAAAAATAACCTGGAACACGAGATTGATTGTGACTCAGGGCACACGCTTCCACAAGAACGGAATTGGCGCAAAAGCGCGAAAGTGCAAAGGCGAGTGCAGATCGCAAATTTTTGCGCATCGGCGCTCACTCTCAAAACAGGCCTCCGATCCAGTGCAGAATCAGGCCGATCAAGCCTCCGACCAGAGTCCCGTTGATTCGAATGTATTGTAGATCCGCCCCGACCTGCTGTTCCAGCTTTTCGGAGAGTTCCTTCCCATCCCATCGCCCCATGGTGTCCCGAATTAGATTTCCGATCTCGTCCCCGTGTCTGCGGACGAGAGAGCTCACACCGCTGCGAATCCAATCATCGAGCTTGGCTTGGAAAATCGTATCCTCCTGTAAGCGCTGTCCAGCATTCTGGATGAACTCTGCCATCCGGGTTTGCAGACCTGATTCATCTTCTTCTGAAAGTCGATGGATCAGTTCCTTTTTTACTCCGTTCCAGAGGCTGTCGAGGGAATCGATTAATGCGGGATTGGTTAGCAAGGAGATCTTTATGAACTCCGCTTTCTCCTGCCACTCCGGCGACTCGCGGAGACGACGACTGAATTCTTCCAGCTTCTGATGATAGCGCTGCCGGAAGGGATGATCTGGATTCTTCGAAATTTCATCTGCTCCCTGTTGCAGGGTCTGGATGACTTTCCTCGTCAGAATCACCGTGAGAACCGATCTTAGGATTGATCGCTCGGGGAGGATTTTTAATTCCACTTTGATGCGATTCGAGATCAGGTCAGCATTCTCATGAAGAAGCTTTTTCGCCATCGACAGCCCTTCATCCAGTAGAATTTCGTGCCGCCCACTCTCCATCAAAATATCGATCAGCTGACCAGTCAATGGTGCCAAGGGAAGCTGCTCTGAAACCGAAAGTACGCTGTCTCGCAGGAAGGAGCGCATGTGTCGGTCGTCTAAGGTATCCAGTAGAGCAGGCAGATGGTCGGCTACCCGATCTGCGAGGATTTCGGCATGATCTTTCTCAGCCAACCATCCGACGATACGCTCGGCGATCCGGTGCTTTTTCAGTCGCTCGACGATCTGCTCAGGTCCGAGAAAATTCTGCTCGACGAAGCGTGCGAGATTGCTCGCCAGCTTCTCTTTGCTGCGAGGGATGATCGCCGTATGCGGAATCGGTAGGCCGAGAGGGTGACGAAACAGCGCTACGACAGCAAACCAATCCGCCAGAGCGCCGACCATGCCAGCTTCAGCGAAGGATCGCACCCAACCCCAGAGTGGTTCTCTCGTCTCCTGTGATCGGGCGATCACATAGAGAATTGCCATCAGGACGAGAAGACTCGTCGCGATGCAATAAACTCGTCTTTTTCTCTCTCGTGCCATCCGTCACCGGAAAGATCAGCCCGCCTCGCCGGGAGTCAATCGTCCCGGTTGTGCGAGCTGTATTTCCGACCTTTCCACTGAGGGCTTCGCCTTCCGCTTTTTCGTCAGACGATCAAAAAATAGAAAGACTGCCGGGGTAGTGAACAGAGTTAATGCTTGGCTGAGCACCAGCCCCCCGATGATGGCATAGCCGAGAGGTTGGCGCAGCTCGGAGCCATCGCCATGCCCGATCGCAAGAGGGATCCCTCCGATCATCGCAGCGATTGTGGTCATGGTGATCGGGCGGAATCGCTTAATGCAGGCCTCGAAGATCGCATCATAGGAAGACAGTCCTCGATCACGCTCGGCCTCAATGGCGAAATCGATCATCATAATGGCATTTTTCTTTACGATCCCGATCAACAGGAGAATACCGATGATGGCAATCACGCTGAGATCGTAGCCGAAAGCCCACATCGTAAGCAATGCTCCGAGTCCAGCAGAGGGCAGAGTGGACAGAATCGTAAGCGGATGGATGAAACTCTCATATAACATCCCGAGAATGAGATATATGGCGATAATTGCAGCCAGAATAAGATAAGGCTGTGTCCGTAGAGAAGATTCGAAGGCCTGAGCAGCTCCCTGAAAAGTGCCCGTAAGGCCAGCGGGAGCCCCCATTTCTGCCGTCAGTTTCTGAATCGCTGCCACGGCGTCACCGAGCGATGCATCGGGTGCCAGATTGAAAGAGATCGTTACGGCAGGATACTGTCCGAGATGGTTCACCGAGAGAGATTTAGTCGTGTTCGTATCGAACGTGATCACTGAGGAGAGTGGCACCTGTCCACCTGTCAGCGGGGACTTCAGGAAGATTTTATCGAAGGTCGCTGGATCGGTCTGAAGTTCCGGGGAAACCTCGATAATCACCTTGTATTGATTCACTTGAGTAAAAAGCTGAGTAACCTGCCTTTCTCCGAAGGCATCGTAGAGGACAGCGGCAATTTCCTGAGTGCGGATACCAAATCGCGAGGCCGCCTGACGATCAATTTCGATATTGAGCGCCGGAACTGTGGATTCCTGATCCGAAGCGATATCTCGCAACTGAGGAAGGGTGCGCAACTTCTCGAGAATACGCGGAGCCCACTCATTTAATTCATCCATGTCGATGTCTCGCAGAGTGTATTGGAACTGCGTCTTCGAAGTCATTCCTCCTAGGTTGAGTTCCTGTCGTACCTGGAAAAAGAGTTTTATGCCAGGAATGTTGGCAGTCTTCTTCCTCAATCGATCCACGACTGCAAAAGCTGAGTCGCGCTCGTGCCGATCTTTCAGCGTGATCCAGAACTGGGCTGTATTGGCCCCCCACCGACTCCCGCCACCACTGGCTGAAACTCGGTTAAAAAAGCTAAAGACCGCTGGATCGTCGCGGATGATCTCACCGACCTGAGCGGCATACTGGACCATGGTATCGAATGATGTATCCGAAGATGCCTCCGCCACTCCGATCAGAAGGCCGACGTCCTGATTCGGAAAAAATCCCTTGGGCATTTTCACAAAAACCCAGCCCGTGAGAGCGATCGTGGCGAGAAGCGAGAGCAAGGTGAGATTACGATGACGAAGCAGCACAGTCAGCAGCTTCTCATACAGCTTTTCGAGGCCTCCAAAAAATCGCTCGAGTCCCCTATCGAGCCAGCCTCTCAGGGTGTGTCGATCCGGCAGCTTGTGCCGATGCAGAAACTGGGCGCACATCATCGGAACGAAGGTCAGAGACACTAGGCCGGAGATCAATACAGCGACAGTCACGGTTACGGCGAATTCACGAAAGAGACGTCCGACGATCCCTCCCATCAGCAGCACGGGGATAAAGACCGCGATCAGAGAGAATGTGATCGACAAGATGGTGAAGCCAATTTCTTCAGCCCCCTTGAGCGCCGCCTCCTTCGGATTCATTCCCTGCTCAATGTAACGATAGATGTTCTCCAGCATCACGATGGCGTCGTCGACCACGAATCCCACGGAGATGGTGAGTGCCATCAGCGACAGATTATTGAGACTGAAGCCGAGCATATAGATCACGGCAAAGGTACTGACGATGGAGATGGGTACGACCAAGCTGGAAATCAGAGTCGCTCGCGTATTTCGCAAGAAGAGAAATACCACGAGCGTGACCAGCACCATGGTTAGAACTAGGTGAAGTTCTACCTCCTCAATGGATGAACGAATCGTCCGGCTGCGGTCACTCTGTACAGAGATGTGGATGGCAGGAGGAAGTGCCGCCTGAAGCTCTGGCAGGAGGTCGAGAACTTGGCGAATCGTATCCAGGACGTTTGCGTTCGGCTGCTTGCGAATCATCAGTCCGACGCCTCGTTTCATGGTCATCAAAGCAGCGGATCGCGCCTGCTCAGGACCTTCCACCGCACGTCCCACGTCCCGAATCCGCACCGGAGCGCCATTGCGATAGGCCAAAATGATGTCGTTGTACGGCTCCGCGGCGAGCAATTGATCGTTCGCGTAAATGGACA
>JBDHQE010000055.1:0-17905 GCA_039806885.1 Verrucomicrobiales bacterium | reverse complement strand
GCTGGTGGGCGGAAAATCAGAGTTCTGCCCTGTGGTCGAATCCAGGATCGGGACTGGAAGTTCGCTTTGATCCGAACGGCCCCAAAAAGGGAGGCGGCACGAATCTATGGCTACGAGCGGATGCTCCCGATCGGCTCGCTGCCAGAATCCTAGTCTCGACGGGACCGTCCGAAGCCAACAATTGCAATCTCAACCTTCTGCTTCGCGGAAGCGAGGGTTCAAAGCGTGAACTCGTATTTGGATCTCGCTCTGGTGCCTACAAGGAGCTACACGTTCAACCGAACTATATCATCACCATCACACCGGAGTGGAGTCGCCTGCGTCGAGATCCAGGATTCGCGATGGTCTCCGAGTCCACCGCTCACTCTGAAATCGGCAAAGACTATGAACTACTCTACCTCGTCGATCAGGGACGCATCCGAGCTTGGATGAACGGACAGCTACTACACGACTGGACGGATAAGAAGCCGCTACCGAACGGAAAATTCGGCTTTCGGACGTGGAAGAGCGATCTCACAATACATTCGATTGAGATCGGTCGGATCAAATCGTGAAGGGAATAGCGAAGCAGTGATCGAAGCAGTGGCAATGGCGAGAGGAGAAGCTCGAACTGGCCCCATTACACACGGCCACGGGGGCCTTGAATTCGGGACCATGCCTTCTGCGTCTTTTGTTCGCTGATGTGTGTATCAGGCCTTGAACCTACGTCCTCCTCGCAGATCCGACCATCGTAGTGTAGTCACTGACCTGATGGATTGGGAGCGGCTCAACATCTTTACCTCATTCGAGAACCTGAACATCCCGTCCTGATCCGCCATCACTCGCATTTGATATGCCCTCTTCTGTCTTCGAAGGGGGCGTGTAATCCATCGTTACCTGATTCCCATTGCGAATCGTCCCATCCACGATATCTGCGGTGAGAAAAGCACCTTTCCTCTCGGGACTCACTCGGACGTGTCCCACGGCCTGCCCGCTCTCTCCGTATACAGTCAAAATCGTCCCAGGTTCGACCTGAATCAGGCGACTTGATCGGATCAGAATAAAGTCACCCTCCGCACTCACATGCTGCACTAGGCCCACCGGGAGCGTCGTTGAACGGGCCGTTTGGGATGAAGAATTCGCAGACACATCCGATGACAAGGTCGTCGAACTATCCCGAGACGGCAATACTCGGCACCCCGCCAACCCACTCACGAGCAAAGCGATCAGAAGGTAGTCGCGAAAATCCAATACGAAACGCACGTCCCATTCTCGCGCAGACTTCCGTCCACTGGCAAGCCCGAGATCATTAGCGCCCGGATCACGACTCTGCACGGCTTTCCTCATCGCGTTGTTCTGACGGGTGTCTTTTCTCCATCAGCTCCTGCCAGTCACCATCCAGAACATACACCGGATCGAGGCCGATCAACTCTCGTAGCCTCTGCGCGATCTCGGCACTGCGCTCACATCCACCACCACTGCAATAAACAATCACTGGTATCCCGTACGCTTCCTGCAAGTCCATCTGGTGCGCGAACATCAGATCTGCCCACTCCTCCACGTTCAATAAAATCGCACCAGAGACATGGCCCGCGTCATATTCCGCTCTCGTTCTTGCATCGATCCACACGACACGACCTTTCTCCTCCAGCACATGCGCCTGCGATACACTGATCCGGTTCCGCTGAGAGTCTGAGTCTTCTACCTCGTACCACGGAGGGCTTGACGGATGGAAAAGCGCTGACACTCCGCCCGCGAGGATTGCGCACCCCACCAAACCCGCTGCCTGCGTCCAAGCTGTCATTGATTTTTCTCACCGAATCGAATAATACGCCAGTGCTTGGCCCCAATCCTCCAGCTCACAGTCCGTCTCGATACGGACGATTCCCAGCAGCGATCCTTTCGTGGTCTGAGGAGTAAGTTCCAGACGATAGCATCGACCTTCTTCCTCCGGGATCACACGACACTCCACCTCTGGACGTTGACTTACGGCAGAGAGAATATGAATGGGCTTCTTTTGGACCACTTGAAAGAGCACCCTCTTGGTCTCCGACTCACCTCCCTGTCGCCAAACTGTCATCGGAGGCTCAATCGTGAATGCGGGTTCCCTCTCGATCCGAGCGAGAAGAAATATCGGGCGATTCTGCCCCTCTACCTTTACCAGGATACGTCGATCCACCTCACCCTTTAGGTGGCTTGCATCAAAAACGCCCCGGATTTCAGCTTGTCCACCCGCCGGAATCGGATTCGCGCTCATCGTAACTTCCAGACACTCACATCCGCTCTCGAGAGACTCAATCCGCACGGCCTGCAAACTAGAATTTACGACAGTATAAGTCAATGTGACCTCACGTTGCCCAGCTTCCATGCGAGCCATCTGAGATTCGGGAGAAAAGACGAGAGCACCTACCTTCGTGCCTTTGACTGCAGGGATAGACTGCGACAGAGAAATCTCATTTCCTTTCTCCACCGTCCTCCCGTCGCTACCCGGAACAAACCAGTGATGCACCATAAAATAGATGATCACACCCGTGATGGACACAAACAGCCATACGGGAACAACGAAGCGAGCGAGCTTTCGATGCCGCCGCAGCTTTCCACGAAACGCTGCTACCACCAACATGATAATCAGAGGTAAATTTACCGCCGCCAGAAGAATGTGTGGCAGAAGGATCGCCAGATAAACTTTCCTCGCTACTGGATACTCGGCAGGAAACTCTGTATGCCCGGCCTCGGAGTGATACGTTAAATATCCGATCAGAAACAGGACGATACAAGTCAGTGCTCCCAGCATTGCAATCTTGTGCGCTCGTCGCCGCCCCTGCCGAATCATAATGATCCCCACGATGAGCAGAATCGCGCTCAGCGCATTGAATGTCGTATTCAGTGCGGGGAGGAACGAGACATCAACAGTGCCTAGAAAACTCATGGGGTAGGAGGCTCCACAGCCTGCACGTCAGAGAGCTTCAGTTCCGGGTGCAAAACCAGCTTCAAGTCGCGACGCAATCGATCGATCTCATGCTGCCCATACTGGACATTCATCACGTCGTAATACCCTCGGATATTGGCTGCTCCGTCCACGATGACAAGTCGCTGATCATGAGCAAACTCTCCCTGTGCCGCTTTCATCGCAGGATCAGTAATCTTTTCGGTACTGTACAGTTTGAATTGCTGCAGCATGTATCGCGTAAATGCCTCTGGATTGCCTGTCAAGAACCACCAATTCGCCTCATCTACGCCTTTCTTCTTTACCCATGCATCCATCTTTTCGGGGGTATCGCCCTCCGGATTGACGCTGATGGACACCAGTTGGAACTGTGGCTCCGAACCAAAATCTCGCTCAAGTGACTTCATCACGGCAGCGAGCCCGAGACAGCCCGCTGGGCAATCGGTGTACTGATAGCCCACCACATACACCTTATCTCGAAGCTGCCCCAAAGAAACCTTCTCCCCTGTGCGATTCACTGCCGGCAGATCATCCTCCAGTCGTCCCAGATACGGAGGACGCCAGTTCTCCCTCTCATAGCGCTGTCGCTCCAGATAGGATCGAGTAATAAAAATAGAACCCAGCGTGATCATCAAACACACACCCGCGATGGATCCCCACCAGGCGAGATGCTTGCCTTTCGCTTCTTCAGACGACGAATTCTCAGACTCCATCAGTATATTGATCAAACAGCCACCTCTCCGCCCCAGGCCAGCCAGCTAACGAGCAACTCCAGCGGCAAATAGAGCAGCGTGTAGAAAAAGAGTCGGCGAGCATCCTTCCGAGTGCCCCCTTGCAGAAACCTCACCGACATCACGATCAGCCATCCACCGAGAAGCGCACTCGGTAGCGCCGCCCATGGCCGCATCAGCGAAGCAAAAAACGGAAATCCAACGGTGAAAGCGAATACCACCACAGAGTAAGCTACCGCGATACGCCCCGTGTGGGCGGCATTCGCATCTGTGTTCGCCCACATCTGGAACCCCCCTCGCACATAGTCGTCACGATGAATCCAATTGATCGCGGCGAAATGCGGTAACTGCCAGAAAAAGAGTAACCCGAACAGGAAAATCGAACTCGAGTGCGTGAGTGACACCCCCCCACCGGCGACCCCAATCAGCGGCGGCAGGGCTCCAGCGATCGCTCCCAAGAGCGTATTCACTGAAGAAATTTGCTTCATCGGAGTGTATAAAAACAGATATGATACCAAGGTTGCGGCGGCAACCGCTGACGCAGTTGGATTGACTCGAACTCCCAAATGCACCAATCCAAAGGCGGCGAGAAACCACCCGATTACGAACGCGACTCCCTTCGGCAGCCTCTTCGATGGGAGTGGACGATTCGCGGTACGGTGCATCTTCGCATCCGCATCGACTTCCATTAGTTGGTTAAAAATTGCCGCGCCCCCAGCCGACAGACTTGTTCCAATCACCAGATGAAGTAGCACCAGCCACGAGAACTCCCCTGAAAGCTTCGTTGCAAACAAATATCCAAATATCGTCGTGACGACGACTAGAGCACTCAGTCGCGCCTTTGTCAGCGCAACCACGTCCTCTTGAACCTGCCGCAACATAACTGTGATTGAGAACTTTGTATCGCTGGAGTGCGTTGTCGCCATCGTATCGTGAAGAATTACCCTACACGCAGTCAGGAGAATTTGCGAGGACAGTCTCATCGGCCCGCCCCGTCATGGCACGAACAACGAATACGAAAGCAAAGCCGAGGATTAAGAGGCCATTCAGAACATGGACATTCGTAACCCAAAAGCTCTTCCCTGTTCCGATCACCATCAGTCCCAGAGTGATCTGAACCCCAACCAGTGCTAGCAGTCTAATCACGTGAGATTTCGGCGTCCTCCATCGTGAGATGGCAGGGTTAGAACGCCCACCGCCGAGCCGTAACAGCATTCCCACGAGGAAGAATAGAACAAGAAAAGCCGTCAACTTGTGGAGAAAAAGTACCGTAATCATCGGATCATCGAAGGAGGGAATCCAACGACCCTGCGTCAGTATCAAGCCATCATCCACCAACGCATGACGATGAAAGTGCCGCATCGAAGCACCAAAAATCAACTGTGCGAACACGAGAAGTACCAGCAACACGCCAGAAATTCGGGACCGCCCGATCAGTGACCGAGGCCCCGAAAACCCGGCCTTGGGCCATCCTTCATCGGCGACAAGCCCGATCAAGATCAATACACAGAAAAAGCATTGAGCGAAGCAGCCATGCGCAACCGCATAAGCATTAGAAATTTCCGTAACCCGCAGTCCCCCAAGAATCGCCTGAGCCACGACCATCAGCAGTGCGAGCGCGGAAAGCTTCTGAATCAGAGTCCACCCTCGGCTACTCCAGCTCCAGACAAGCCAGCCTATCGGCAACAGCGATAGTCCTAGCGCAATTGCCAGAAATGTCCCCTTCACGTTGGCATCCACACGCTGACTCCCAGCCGCTATGAAAAATCCCAGTGTGGTAGCCATCAATAAGATCAGGCCCAGCAATTCAAGTCCCTTCTTCCATGAGCGAACATAAGCCCACGCGAAAAGCGTCAGCACCAACCAACCCACCAGATTCGCTAGCAAACGGTGCGTATGCTCCAAGAAGGGCATCATGTTTTCTAACCAGCCTGGCGGATTGATCGATCCGAGGCTGAGCGGCCAGTCGGCAAATACCATGCCCGCCTGCTTCGTCGTCGTAGCAGCACCCCACCATACGAGCAGGATCGCAAATGCGACCACAACTCGGGAAAATCTACAATACGCTCTGGTCGGAAATTGTACGGGAGAAGACATCAAAGGCAAAGTCAGTCAATGCACTGCGACCGGGAGACCGATTAAGTTCACGGCGAGTGGCTTAGTGAACACGGTATCCTCATGTCCCGCAAGAAACAGATCGAAATATACTCAGAAAATCGACGGTAAAAGTGCAAAGAATAATCGTCGAGATCGAGCGCCCCGTCCGCATCTACGAGAGCATCAGGGCCAGTCTGCACGCTCGTCGGACAAACCAGACTCCTGCCGTGAGAATATGCCTCACTTCTTCGGCAAAAGAGGCGTCTGACCAGCGAGCCATTTATCGAACTTCTCACTGCTAACAGCCTTCACGTGAGACACCATCTGTGCATGTCCTGCTCCGCAGAGCTGAGCGCACACGATGTTCCATTCACCCTCCTTGTCGGGTACGAACCACATTGGGATCTCGGCCCCCGGCAGAGCATCCTGCTGACTGAACATCGGCAGGATTGCCAGCCCGTGAATTACATCCTTCGATGTCACCTGAATCACCACCGGGCGTCCCACGGGTACGACCAATTCATTCACCGAGACAAAGTCGTCCGCCGCATTCGGATCCTCGGCGATCAGGCCGATCGGATTGGCTCCGCTATAAAATTCATAAGAAGTCAATCCCACAGCACGGTCCTGTCCCGCGTAGTGGAAGTTCCATCGATACTGTTCTCCTACGGCCCGGAGATTGACTACATCGTCACCCGTGGGTCGATAGCCCGGATCAGTACGCATCGCCCACAAGGGGAAAGCAAATCCGAAGAGAAGGAATCCGTCAACGATGACCACTCCGATCTCAATGTGTGTAGGGAACTTCGAGGTCACTCCGTAATAATTCGCGTGCGGAGATTTCTTTCGTCGAAACCGCCAAATCACGTACCCAAGAAAAATTGACCAGCCGATAAACAGGATCAGCATGAACCAATGGAGAACTCCAAGCATGTGGTCACCGCTATGACCATGCAGGGATGCTATATCGTGCATCCCGAAAATCTTGTTAATCCACTCTATCATAAAAATTAAAAGCTAAGTCTAACACCGAAGCATCTGAAACAATTCAGTTTTCGCTTGTCCCATCGCTTTCGGCATAACGACGCCCCCGTCGTGCAAGGTACACCATAAATGCGATAAACGATCCGAGCATCATCGCCAACACACCGAGCATCAGAAGAATCGCTGTATTGGCAGCAAGGACGGTCGTTTCGGAGGCCCCGCTCGTACACATTGGACAGGCGAGGAGAATTGTAGCGAGAGAACTGATCATGGATATAGGAAAAGAATCAAAGGCTAAGGGTTTTAATTTTCTTCAAAAATCGAAGACCGTAAATAAACATCAACAGCCCGCAAGCCACGCTCACCCAGCCAAGAACGCGCAACATTCCAGGAAGGTCATCGAGCGTCAGACACAAAGCACCCAGTCCGCCAAAAAAGAGCGTGCAGACGGTGATAAATGCAATGTGGAAGTTCTTTAGAGACATGACCTGACGTGCCTGTGACTATCGCACCTCGGATACGACCCCGCTAGTAGTGCTCAGAGTATCAAACTGCTCCTTGATGGGATCCATCTCGGCGAAAATGGTAGCCACCATTAAACAGGCGAACATGATGGTAGTGAAGAGCATTAGCTTGTAGATCGCACCCTTCTCGTGATTCAAGTGCATGAAGATTAGTGCAACTAAACTGGCCTTTGTACCGGCAATCGCTAGTCCTAAAATGATATCGGCAGCATCCGGACCAGGAGCACCGATGTCAAACATTGGCACCAACCCCACGACCACAGTGACGACGGTGAACACGAAGAGGGCAATCCCCACGGCAAAAAACGACTTCTTCGTTTTAGCTGCATCAAAGTGTGCGTCTGACATAATCGAAATCTATTGAAGTGAGTCAATTGAGAATCAAAGGAGATACATTAACGGGAAGAGGAAAATCCAGACCAAATCGACAAAGTGCCAAAAAAGACCACCAACCTCCACTCGGTTTGCCAAGTGATCGGGATTTTCCAAAAACATTTTCTTCCCGAAAATCGTAAAGAACAGCAGCACCAGCGCACCAAATATCACGTGTATTCCGTGGAGTGCTGTGATGGTAAAGTAGATTCCATAGTAATTTCCATAACGCGGGCCGTGGTTCGACATGAACTTAATCTTATCACGAGGAACCAGAATCGTCTTCGAAGGACCGACATGCCCCTCGGAGTCACCACCTCCCGCCGTTAGTAGCATATCACTCGTGTGAACAGAGTCATGCTGCGCACTCTTATTCTCACCGCCGGATTTCTCATCAATCGGCACATGTACATACTGCACATTTAGAAAACGGCCTCGAAGCTGCTTGTCGGGAATAATCCCACCACGCTTGTCATAATACTCCTTCAGTTCTGCATACTTCTCAGACTGCTTATCAAAAAAGTGCTGCTTTGCCTCCGCGCTACCGATTACATCCCACACCACCGAAGATCTCTGCTTCGTTGGCAACACCAGCTGCATATCAACCTCGTGGACTTGAAATCGGACTGCGTCAGTGACGAGTTTTCCCTCCACTTTCACGCCATCCCGATAGTTCAGAGCTGTAGCATTGTGCATCACGAGTCGTCGGAAATCCGCATTGACCTTAAATGGCGCTGTCGCAACAAGAGTCACAGAGGAATTTACCGAAACTGGCTTCGGAGTCGCTCCAGCATCACGTTCAGCACGATAACGACGCCGCTCATCGACGAGCTTCTGCATAACCTTCGCTCGACCAGACGAATGCCAAGCCTTGAATGCAGCAGCGGAAGCAATCTTATCACCGACCACTTCATCAGGCCCGGACTCAACGGTCAATAGCGGAAATTCACCGCTTTCAAAGTCCTTAAATACCCATGGAAGCGCTCCTTGGAGATTGAACGAAATCTTCTCACCCTGAAACTCGATTTTATCCGAGCGATCAATAATGGTACCCTCCATTACAGAGTTATCGACCAGCTTGATCCCATGGTGCTTCACCAACTTACTGTAATACTCGACACTCTTGATCGCCATGAAGGTGAGAGCACACGCGACCACGAAGTACATGTACCGTTGGTAGCGCTTCCAATTACGCTCCTTCACAGCGACCCAAGCGAAAACGACACCGACGGAAGATGCAATCAAGACTAGGGTATTAATCGCCCCGAGCCAGACGAAATTCTTGTGAACACTCAAACCCCACGGCCAAGGGTTATCCACACCGGTCTGCACCCCAAGGCGGAGAAAAGCATAAGCTGAAAATAGACCGCCGAACAGCATCACCTCAGATGCGAGGAAAATCCAAATGCCGATCTTCGCGTTATAGAGTCCGGTATCGCGCCGCGGTATCACTTCATGGGGAATCTGCATAGATCAAATAGTAGTTTTATAAGCTATGTGTATTTTGCTGTCGAGTTCTCTCAATGCACTGGCACCGCTGCTTCGTCTGGATCATCTGTATGCTCAGAACCCGCAATGAGCTCGGCATCCGTCTCGAACTGTGGAGTGAAGTCGCGAGGGGCTCCAGGAACGCTGTACTCATAAGCTCCCCGATACGCCACAGGAGGAGTAAGAAAGTTTCCGTGCGGTGGCGGCGTGGGCGTCGCCCATTCCATTGTCGTCGCCTCCCATGGATTATCAGACTTAACCTTTTTCCCCACAAAGGCACTGGCAAATACGTTGATGATAAACGGAATTTGGAATACCGCCAATAGCCATGCCGAAGCGGATGTCACAACATTCAGATCAATCATCGTAAGAGCGGCGTGTGGATCGATGATATGAAGCTTCTCCGCAATAACCGCGAGGAAGCTGCCGGGCTCCGCATACACTTGTTGGCTCATTGTCTCATAAGCCCGACCTCCGTCAAAGGCACGTCGATGGAAGCCGGCCATCCCCTGTATCAGCATCGGACCGAAAATCCCATTCATGAAGATAAGCGACGGCCAAAAATGGAGAAGACCTAGCTTCTCGTTCATCATACGCCCCGTAATCTTCGGGTACCAGTGATACACCCCGGCAAACAGCGCGAAAATCGATCCCGGAGCGACCACGTAGTGAAAGTGACCGATCACATAATACGTGTCGTGCAAGTGCAGATCGGGAATATTAAATGCAAGCGGAAGTCCCGTCAAACCGCCGATTCCGAACATCGGTAAGAAGGATGTCGCGAACAACATCGGCGTATTAAACCGAATCGAACCACCCCACATGGAGATGAGCAGAGCGGTTACCAGAATGACGGAAGGCGTCGATACGATCACTGTCGTTGTCTGGAAAAAGCTGGAAATCGCCGGCCCCATCCCGGTCATATACATGTGGTGGGCCCAGACGAGAAAGGATAGAAAGCCGAGCGCAAGAACTGCGTAGACCATCGTCCGATAACCCCAAAGTGGCTTCCGAGTGTTACACGCCACCACCTCCGCAACGATGCCAATCGCAGGGAGGATCAACACATACACCTCCGGGTGTGCAAGGAACCAGAAGAGGTGTTGGTAAAGGAGTGGACTTCCACCTCCGGCAGCATCCAACGGCATTCCGCTTACGTTAAGTCCGGTGGGAATAAAGAAGCTCGTTCCACCCATTCGGTCGACCAACTGGAGGATTGCGGCGGCCTCAAGTGGTGGGAACGCCAGCAGAAGAATGAACGCTGTCGAGAGCGTAGCCCAGACGAATACCGGCATGCGCATCCAAGTCATGCCTTTGCAGCGCAAATTGATGATCGTGCAGATCACATTGACCGAGCCGAGCAATGAGGAAGAAATTACCAGAACCATCGACACCAGCCACTGCGTTTGCCCGGTCCAGAACAAATCTCCATATTGGTGATCTGTCACAGTCGCGAGCGGTGAGTAGTTGGTCCACCCGGCCTTCGCAGCGCCCGAGGGGATGAAGAAGCTTGCGAACATCATCGCTCCACCGATCACATAAACCCAATAGCTGGCCATATTAATCCGGGGGAATGCCATATCGGGCGCTCCGATCTGGAGCGGCATGACGTAATTGCCGAAAGCGGCAAATCCGAGTGGCACAACTCCAAGAAAGATCATAATCGTTCCGTGCATCGCACCGAACATATTGTATAAGTCGCCCGTTACCTTTCCGTTGTCATCGAGCCAAGATTGAAACCAAGGCCAATCGGACAAAACAGGAACCGGGCGATCCGGATACGCGATACTCCACCGCATCACCATCATCAGGAAAAACCCGAAGGCCAAGAAGCAAAGCGAAGTCAGACCGTACTGAACACCAATAACCTTATGATCTGTGGAAAAGATATACTTCTTCCAAAATGGAATCTGATGCTCGTGATGGGACTCGCTTTCCGCGACCTCCGAGATTGTGTTAGCTGCTGCACTCATTCCGATGATTGAAAATTAAACCTCCTTTTGACTCGGAGCCTGCTCTATTGTGAAGCAATCCTCCGAAGATTTCAAAGAACTTCTCTCCTAGATTTACAGAGGATCCCCCGTTTCAAGATTCACCTTTGCCCCTGAAAGATGCGCATCCACCGGGATAGCAAGGAGTTCTGCTTCCGTGAAAGGGGTTGTATGTGCCCCAAATTCATCCCGAGCCGACTTCATCATTTCGGTAGTGACGACTCCGTCTTCACCCTCGGGTAATTGCACGAATGTCCGGCGCACATAGGTGAGAACCTGGGCCATCTTCTCGTCGCCAAGACTGCTCCAAGCGGGCATCAACTGATTGAACGCCTGCCCCTCCACATGAAATGGCCCATTAATTCCAGCCATCAGGATAGCTCCGAGTCGCTTCGTCCCGCCACTCACCCATTCTGACCCGGCGAGAGGGGGGAAAGCGCCTGGCAGTCCGGATCCGTTCGCCTGGTGACAGGCGATACAGTTCCCGTAGACCTTCTTTCCTTCATCCATCCATTCATCGATCCACGCGACCTTTGCTCCCGCATCCGCAGCTCCCGCTACGACCGGTCTCGGATCAGGGTGATAGTATTTATCCGCATAAATGCTGTCGCGAAATCCGTTTGATGTACTAAACAAGTGTCCACCACCGACGATTAAAACAAGAGAGCTGACGATGAGAAGTGGCAGACTGACGTTCCCACTCCCGGCGGGAAGGATCTTCACTTCGCGTTTCGCTGCGTCATGCAAGTCCGCTGCTCCGGCAGTTCCCCGCTGGTAATCGAGATTCCTATCTTCACTAGGCTGTTCCATGGTTAAAGAGCTCCTGTTGTGTGCGTTTCAATTTAATTCCGCGAAAGGTAGGCGGCAGGAAGCGGCTGATCTTTCTTCAGAGAGAGCAAATAGTCAACCAAGGCGTCCGCACGTGAGGTAGGCTCTACACCCTCTCCAGTGAGCGAGCGCCTGTAGAGATGACGGTAGGACGGCATCCCCCCCTCTAGTTCCAGGCTGCGAGGTTCGCGGAGATGACGGTGCATCTCCTCGCGATCAGTAATGCGATGTCCCACATTCGAGAGATCTGGACCGATTCTCTGATATCCGAGTAGGGCGACTGGCTCGGTCACATAATCTTCGGGCTGAGTCTCTCTGGCGAAATTCTCTTTCCCACCTTCACGCCCCGCCCATCCGGGGATCCACATGTCCGGCCCAGCATACGTTGGACGAATTACTTGCGTATGACAGTAGGCGCATCCCTCCGCAGCATATACTTGGCGACCATAATCACTAGACCCATATCTCTGAGAGACAGGATCGGGGTACACCTTTTGTCCATCCTCGGGATGATCCCCTTCGGCGTAGGCAAACGTTCCCACCTTAGATGCCGAAAGATAGGGCAACACCACTAGAAACAGCCAAGGGAGTCCGAAACAAATCCCGAGTCCCACAAGGAGTTTTCTGAGAGGGTTCGAAGTCATAATCGTTCTTCAAATGTATTTAAGGATCTTTGGATTATTGCACACCTTCAATGGCACGAGCGCTAGCAACCGAGCCGGGTTCGACATGCAGAAGAGTCGGTCCTGCGGACTTGCGGCCGCGCCCACAGAACATCTGCGTCAGTTGTCGGAAGAAGATAAAATTGGCATACACGATCGCCACCCACGCGAGACATCGCCCCAAGGTGTAGGGAGTCGAGTTCACATAGGACACTGAGAAAGCCCGATCCCATTCCTTCAGATCCTCTCCTTGGGCAAAGCCACTGAGAAGCGCGAAAACGACGAGAGCCGATATTGCATACGTACTCAGCCAGAAGTGAACACGAATGCCCTTCGCCGAAACCCACTCCGTTCCGGTGATTCGAGGAACGATGAAGTAGAAGGCCCCGAACATTGTCATCGAAAAGAACCCCAACAGGGCTAGTACGTCCATTCCCGCGACAAAGTGGCTAAATTGCAGATTTTTCCCAAAGGCGAAGGTCGATCCGATCGCATTGAGAGAGCCGTAGATCGCCAGCATTAGCATCCCGAGCACCGTGAAGCGAAGAGAAGGGCTATACTCCCAGAGCTTCGTACATCCCTTCAGCGTGCGCAGCAAATTCGAAACTGTCGCTAAGATTGCGATGAGGATCAGAATGGTAGCCGTACCGCTGATTGAGGGAATCCAGGCCGGAAATGGCCCGCCCATGAATCGGGAAAACCCAGTCCATCCAGCAAGAACCGCCATTGCCCAAAAGCTAAATTGAGCGAGTGGATAGCTATAGATCGGCCGTGCTGAAATCTTGGGAACGATAAAATAGGCGACGGCGATTCCGACGGGTGCCATCCAGAAATAAATTAGATTGGAGACATACCAAGCATCAACCCCTGCGCCCATCACCGGAGCTGCGTATTTGTTGATAAAAAGATTCGCGCTCAGATAGACCCACGGAAACCAGACTGCGGCGCCGATCAGAAACAACTCCGATACGTAAAACCCTTGCTCCCGCTTCTTCCCCGCCATCGGGAATACCCATACCACCATCAGCGAATATGACAGGGCCAAAATGGGCCAGAACCACCCTGGAAAATCCATCAGAGGCAAGGAGCGTCCAGCCCCTAGCCAAACCGAGAGAACAGCCAGTGCGACCCCGCCATTCCAAATACTTCCCGATACGACGATCAATCTCGGATGCTGAATGCGCGAGCGTGTGAGGCGCGCCATCACCCAGAGCATCACTCCAATACCAGCCTGAATTGCCCAACCATAGACTAGCGCGTTCAGGAACATCGGATAGAGCCGACCATACCCCATAAATGGACAAGCTTCCCACAAGCTGGGGAACCGGAGCTTCAGCGTACTGAGTAGCCCTAACGCGGAGGCCACAAGCAGCCAAGTAGCAGCACTCGTAAACAGAAACATCACCGGATAGCGAGCGGAGCGGTCAATCTCCGCCCGTTCTTGCATTTCCTCAGGCGTAGGGGTGGGTGCTGTCATGATAAAGTCGTTTAGTTGCGTCGCTTATTGAACGGGAAGAACTGGAGTTTCCGGAGTCGGTGCGGGGGCCGCTGGCTTCGCAGGAACCGGGGCCGGTCCTGCTGGGGCTGGTGCCGCTGGTTTCGCAGGAACAGGAGCCGGGGCTGGCGCGGGCGTCGCAGCAGCCGGTGCTGGCGCCGCTGGTTTCGCAGGAACTGGGGCTGGCGCTGGCGCGGGTGTCGCAGCAGCCGGTGCCGCTGGAGTTGCGGGCTTCTCGGCAGCTTTCTCCGGTGCTGGTGCCGCTGGTTTCGCAGGTGCTGGGGCTGGCGCTGCTGGAGCCGGTGCCGCTGGAGTTGCAGGCTTCTCGGCAGCTTTCTCTGGTGCTGGTGCCGCTGGTTTCGCAGGAGCCGGAGCCGGTGCAGAGGATTGCTTCAGAAATGTGGGGGAACCAGGGACCACTACCTCACTTGGCCCGGCGTTCCCCGCCTTCTGTGGCATCTCACGAATCGCCGCATCTAACTTGATAGGATCGAGAACTTTCGCTTGTTCCTCCTGCGTTTCCCTCAAATTCTCCTGACGTAGTTTGATTTCATCTGTAGTAAACTCTCCGCGAAACGCACGGTTTTGAGGTGTCTTCGAGTCGAGACTACCCGAGATGATGAGGGCGAAGAAGCCGAAAGCGAAAAAAATCGCCAAGGTCCAGAGAATTGATCGGATATTCGAGCAGCACGAGTTGCCAGATTCGTTCATAGAAAATTAAAAGTAGTTGGGTGACGGATGGCCAGCCTCAGTTCACGAGATTTAATGACTCATCAAGTCTCGGATCACGACAGGGATACAGACTGGCAGATCCCAACATTCGAAGCAAGAAATATCCAAAAATTCCAGCAACACTCACGAATGCGAGCACGTCGTAGATCCACGCTCCGGGGATTAGCATCTGCACAGTCTCCGCATGAGCCGTAAGCGAGGGTCCACGATCTGGCATAATAATCCAATAAACATCAAGAACGTGCATCAGAAGGCACCATACGGCAATTCCGAAGAGGATTTTCGGTCTCTTCTTCCATCCCTGAATGAGAAGTGCGGTAAACGGGACGAAGAAGTGCCCAATCACGATGAAGGCGACCGTATAGGTATTCCAGAACTCGGTATTCCGCGTAATGAAGAACTTCGTTTCCTCGGTGATATGTGCGTACCAAATCAGGAAGTACTGTGAAAAAGCGATGTAGGCCCAGAAAATGACAAAGGCTAGCAGGAGCTTACCCATGATATGGTAGTGCTCCATCGTAACGACCTTGCGCAAATACCCGGCCCGTCGCAACAGCGTCAGCAGAATAATTAAGAAGGCCATCGATCCCAAGGCGGCCCCGGCGAAGAGATAAACGCCCCACATCGTGGAGAACCACGCATAGTCGAGTCCCATCAGCCAATCAAAAACTAGGAATGTCCATGCGGTCGCGAAAGGAAGAAGTAATCCACAACTCCATCGCCGCATCCAGCGGAACCATCGCGGGTCGCCGTCTTTATCGAGCTTTACAGACCAGCCGCGGAGTAACGCCGCTATCCCGCCGAGTACGACCAGATAAAAAAGTTGGCGAACCCACCAAAAGCTCTCGTTCAGGTATCCGCGTTTTTTGTATAACAGCGCTTCACTATGAAGAAAGTGCTTGTCAGTAAGCGTCGAAACGGCCCCCTCATCTGAGAGATCCTCCGACTCCAGCGCAGACGCCTTTTTTTCGAGAGAAGCAATCTCTCTCTCTAGATAGAATCGATGTCCTGGGCTAGGAGAAGAAAGTTCAGCGAGATCCTTTTTCGCCTGCGCCACTTCCTGCTTCGCTTTGTCGATACCCGCCTTTCTTTCGGCGACATATTCCGCTTTCTCTTTCACTGCCTCTTCATGGGAGTGGCTAAGCGTTGCGGCGCGGAGCGGGAACCATTCCCAGAGCGAATCGCGGAACCCGACTGAAGAGATCAGCAGAGGAAGAGCCAGCACGAATAACACGGGAATCAAGATCGCTAAATTCTCCATAAGTCGGCGGACAACAGTCCCCCAACCCGAATTCGTAGCATGATGCAGCATGGTCCAGAATAGACCGCCCACTGCGAGCGAAAGGAAGAAGACAATGGCAAAAAGCCAACTGTAGCTCATCGCCCCCGTATTCGCAGGGGTGGCATATCGAAGAGCGAAGAAGAGAATCGTCCCTCCGACGCCAAGTCCTAGGCAGACCTTCTGAAGCAGCGAAGCCCCTTTAAAACGCTCTCCATCTCGAAAATCGTCTCCGTTTTTAATCCCGGCCATATATCTGGATGCAGTTAAAGTCTATGAAGATGAGTTATTTCCCTGAAGCATTCTGCAGGGCACGAAGATAAGCGATGATAGCCCACCGATCCTTGACAGAAAGAATACCATTATAAGGTCCCATGAGTCCCTGACCATGGGTGATCGTCGAGAAAATTTGGCCTTCCGGCATCTTTTGCACCCGCGGATCGAGAAGATTGGCTGTAGGAGGCAGGAGCCAGTATTTGGAGACGGTTCCGTGACCGTTTCCAGAGGTACCGTGACATGGGCTACAGGTGATCGCGAAGCGCTGCTTCCCACGCTCAAGAAAGGCAGCATCCACCTTCACTTCTTCAGGGAACCCCTTTCCGAAGTAGTCACCAAAACGTCCTGTATCGTAGTAGCTATCGCCTCGTGAAAAGTCCAAGGGCGTAGTCGGTGCCGATTTTCCTGTGGGAAATTCAAGTCCCAGCGGGACCGTTCCCTCAACCGGCTTACGCGCACCCTGGCCGTTTTCAAAAAATTCACTCGGCTTCTGCGGCTTCACAATCTGCTGATTGTCCATGTCCGGGAACAGCATGAAGGGCGGAGATGAGAACTTGGTGCCACGCGGTCCCAGAGCCAAGGCAATGGCAGACGAGGCGATCGCTAAGATGAGAAAAAACCAACGCATGGGGCAGAGATAGGTTCAGTAATTGACTTCCTCGATTCGGGCAGCTCCTACTTCTGTGAGGAATTCCCGAGTTTTCTCGCGATGAAACTTCGGATCGCGGGCCTCAATGTGAAGCAGAAAGGCGTCGTTAGAGAATTTGCTAAAGAGAGGTGAGTTAAAGAGAGGATGGTTCCAGCGGGGAAGCATGATGATGGTGAATAATCCCAGCACGGTCGCAAAGGCTGCGAAGAGAATCGTCAGCTCGAATGTCACAGGGAAAAACGCTGGAATGGTAAACAGGTTGGTCGGCTTGTCTTGCACTACCGTAGGATAGAGTGATACCTGAGTGAAAAATTGTAGTCCCAATGCGGTTAATGAACCGCAAATACCCCCCACGAGAACAAGTGCCGACAACCAGCTCTTTCCAAGACCCATGGCATGATCCATGCCGTGAACCGGGAAAGGAGTATGAACATCCCAGCGTCGGAACTTTTTGTCTCGAACCTTTTCTGCCGCATGATAAAGCGCAGTGGCGTCCTCGAATTGAGCCAAGTAGCCGAAGAGCTCCTTCTTTGAATGATCTGACGTGCTCACAGTATTTTCGTGGAAAAGATTTTAATTATGATTTGCTCCACCGCGACGCCCGAGTCGCAGACGCTTCCAAGCTGGGTAATGGGGATCCGACTCCGGAAGAACACCCTTCACTTCACTAATTGCGATCACCGGCAGGAAGCGCAGGAAGAGAAGGAAGAGCATCAGGAATAGACCGAAACTTCCGACAAACAGGGTTTTTTCCACCCAAGAGGCGGAGTAGTAACCCCATTGGCCCGGCAGAAAGTCACGGGCGAGCGATGTGGGAATGATCACGAAGCGCTCGAACCACATCCCGGCGTTCACGAAGTTCGCCACGATG
>JBDHQE010000054.1:0-17940 GCA_039806885.1 Verrucomicrobiales bacterium | reverse complement strand
ACTTACCTAGTGATGGAATGCCAGTATCGTGCCAGTGATGATCTTCTCGCCTTCCGCAATGCGCACATGACAACTCAACTCGTGGGACAGATTGCTGCCGAGGCCGAGGTATGCCAGCTCACTCTACAGCATCTTTCTCGGCGTTATATGCCCTCAGAATGGCTGAAAATGCGCGATGAGGTCAGAGCGATTTTCCCCCATACCGAATTGCCGAAACAGTGGCAGCTCAAGGCATAGATCCCCCTTTGTCGATTCCATCCCTCAATACCACTCAATACCACAAGCGAGACTCTCGTGGGGGATGTGCAAATCGTGCCAGATACAGCGCAGCGAAAATTTTGAAATCGACCCCCTTCCCTTCCGCTTGTCGATCCCGGCACCAAGAGGCCACATCTCTCTCCGGCACGCGGTGAATACGAATATTTTCTCCATCTACGCCACCGCCCTCTCCCACCTTTAACAGCCCTCGCGCCAAAAAGAGAGTTGCAACCTCATCCGTCAGCCCCGCAGAGGAAGTGCCTTCCAGCAGCATACTCCAGTGCTTCGCTTCGTACCCGGTTTCTTCCTTCAGCTCGCGCTTCGCCGCGACGAGTAATGGCTCATCTTCCTGCAAAGGAATATCGCCCGCCAGTCCGGCAGGCAGTTCGATCACCAGACGCCCTACAGGAGGACGAAATTGTTCCGTTAGAAGCACGTGTTGATCATCCGTAATCGCCAACACAGCAACGCATCCTTTCGCATTCACCCGCGTCGCATATTCCCAGCCGCCGGGAGTGCGAATCGTCGCGAGGAAACGCCCTTTGCTTAGGATTTCGTCCTTACCCTCCATTTCTCCCTGAGTTTCAGCGATCTTCCTCAGAGCTTGGCATCGATGATGATCTTGTCATCCTCCAGTTGCACGCCACCCATCTGCTGAAGAGCGAGATATTCATCCCCCAAGCCATTGCGAAGGCGGAGGAACAGATCGACCATAGGCTTCAGCGTGCGGTCACCAAGCTTGATCTGCCCGATGTACCACGCGACCGGTTTGTAAATCATCTGCGTACGATCCCCCTCAGTGACCAGCTCTACCCCCATCGTCAACGGTAGACCGAAGGCTGACCGCTCCACCATGATCACCGCTTTTCCAGGTGAGAAGTCAATACACGTACCGCGGTACTTCACGAGAGACCCAAGAGAACCCGTTTGTTTTCCTTTCAACCGTGCTGCGAGATATTGATTCACCTCAGCCTCGGAGAAGGTAAGTTCCGTATTCCGGTCGATCATCGCATTCTGCACCTCCGTGAGCAGATTCCGAGCGACAGCACCCGAAACTGCTCCCGGCGGATAACCAGAGACTCCGGAGAGATCACGCGGAATCATCACCGCAGCGACAGCACCTAGCAGCCCGATTGCCACCACGAATAACACGACTGTCCCGAAAGAAATACCCCCACCACCATATTTGGGCAGTGGCTTGCGCTTCAGATGCCCTTTCGGCGCAGAGCGACCTGCGACCACTTTCTTCGCTGGAGTTCGTCCTCCTGCACTTCCGACATACGAGGTTCCGCCCGGAGCAGGGAATGCTTGGGGCGGCGGAAGATATGGAACCTGCGCCTGCCTATGCCCCTGCGCCTGCTGAGGAGAAGGAGTCGACTGGCGATTCCTCGGGATATACACCTGTGACTCCTCAGATAGAGCACTGCCGGGATCATAGCTCCACTGTGCGGGATCCTGGGGTTCCGACTGCTGTCCAGCTTCTGCAGATCCGTATCCGTCACCTCCGTAGGCTTCCGCAGGATAGCCCTGATCCGGAGAACTTTGAGAATAACTATTATCGTAGTCCGCAGGTTCCTCTGTCAACGCGGAGCCAGGGTCATAGGTCCACTCTGGAGCAGGCTGTTCAGGATACGGCGTGCCCTCCGTAGGTGGATACTGAGGATCGTCGGGATAATTCGGATCAGCCATGAAGTCTCAGGGTTGAAGTCAGGCTCCAGAACTCGCTGGAGTAGATGAGGCAGATGGGGTAGATGAAGCAGATAGCGCAGCAGAAGTCGAGGATTTCGAATCGGAGGTCGATGATGTTGACTCGGAGCTAGAGTTTGACGTCGTGGTCGACGCATTACTACTCTTATCCGCACTCGCAGCCGCCTTGTAAGAATCACTGCGGTAATCAGTCTCGTAGAATCCAGAGCCTTTGAAGATAATCCCGGCTCCGGTACCCAGCAGTCGCTTCACGGTCCCTCCGCAGCCCTCCACAGGGCAATCGGTGAGACGAGGCGAGGTCATCGACTGAAAATGTTCAAACCGGTGGCCACATTTTTGACATTGATAGTCGTAGGTAGGCATAGTCGATAACAAAATTAAAGACGAGAACACTATCGCCACAATGGAGCGTCCTTCAATCCCAATTTTGAAAAGCTGCCGACGAGGACGTCGGCGGTCCCAGGGATAGCTTCCGCAGGCAGGATTGTCTGCGCTACTCTTCCTTCACGAGTCCAGCACTTCAACAATCTGCGTTCTAAATTTAAACCAGCCTGTCCAATAGAATCAGGATCACTCCGCACTGTGACGAACCCGCAGACTCTTGATCTGCCCCTTGAACCAGGCATCTTGGAACCCTCCAAGGACGCTGAGAGTATCATAAATCCCTGGTCCGGCGATTGAAATGGGCTTTCCAGCCTCTCCATTGACAGACACGAGCAAGTCCTTCTGATCATAACGAAGTGTGACATGCGACCATTGACCGGCGGGAATGGCGACTTGGGAGTCTACCCTCTTCGATCCGGAATACTGACCGGTGAACTCAGCACGGATCGTGCCTTTCTCGATTAGGAAAATCAGCGATCCCATGTAGAAATTCCGATTCCCGATCAGAAATTGTCTCTCAGTAACGGATTCGGGCTTTACATCCAGTTCTATCGTCCAGCTTCCACGCCGGGGGATCACTCCCTGTGGCAGGGTGACATAGGTACCCTGTCCATCGAATTGCAGAGCGTTCGCACCATCTTCGGTCTTCACCCAATCAGGAGCACCTTTGCTTACTCCTGCCGGATAGTGATCCTTGTTCAGAAAAGGGCTGCCGTCGTTGGACTCCCCTCCCCCACGCTCGGTGGCTTGAGTAAAGTAGCCGCCGAGAATTCCCCAAAAGGGCCGTCCGGAATCCGTCGTCAGGACAGAGCCTCGATCTGGATTGAAATCGTACTGAATCTCAGGAATACGTGTGGAATCCACCTTCACGGTTACCGCCTGCTTCTCGGCATCGGAATAGACCTTGATCGGGGATTCTGCTCCGGATGGCTTCCCGAGCACGATAGGAGCGGATCGGTAGATGCGACCAGATCGGGCGATCGCTTGGAGATGGACGACAGAGTTCGGCAAGTCGGGGCGGATCAGCGTAGAATACTGCGCCTGCCGCGTTTTTAGATGCTTCGGCATGTTGTCTTGACGCAGATAACGACTAATCACCAGATTGAAGCCCTCGGGGCCGGGAATGCCGAAGATGGATTGGTCGATGAGTCGTTGCAGCGGGACCGTGCCTCGATATAGATCGCCGAGATCGATTTCGAGTTCTGCATTCGCGACTTGCGTGCGAGAGACCGCGAGAAAGATTCGTCCGATCCAGTTGCTGGAACGAATTTTCTTAAAGGTCACACTGGGCTGACGAGAGACGGGAATCCCATCGAGCACGGAGTCTCCTTCGAAGACCAGTCCGTGACGGGTCGGTAAAAGCCAATGAGCATCAGCGTTTTTTAAAGTAATGTGGCCATTCAGCATCAATGCTTTGGAATATGAATGTAGGGACTGCCAAGTGATGCTGATCACGTACTGATCTTCGGTCTCGCGCCAGACATCACTCACGTGATCATCATCGGGAGGTGCGATGTGGACGATGTTATCGTTATCGAGAATCTGGACGTAGGCGAGCGGTTCATCGACTTCAAAATCGACATCCACCTTGGCGGAACCATCGGAGGAGACCGGCCCGACTGAGAACTCCGCTTTTGAAGGCTTCAGAAGATCTCGCAGGGGCTGCTTTACCCATTTGTAATCCCAGTTCCAGCTCGGGCGAAGTTCGATATAGTGGAGTCCATTCTCGACCGTTATTTTCTGTCCACGAAACTCGATTTCCAGTCGTGGGCGCACGAGGGAGCAAGCGGCCAGTGATTCGCTCGGGATGGTGAGTGTCTGATCCCGCATCGTATCACCTGAGAACTTCTGCACGGGCGATGTGTACACGCTCTTACCGGATGGATCTGTCAGCGTCAGTGCGACCGTATAGCTAAGGGAGGAATCGGAATCCGGGATATCTAGTAGCTCGATGTCTAAGGATTCACCGAGAACGAGTAGCTTCCTGTAGCTGACAATGAGATTGGGGAGATCGAGATTGTCACTAGGAACGGGAGTCAGCCTTTCGCCTTTCTGTTGACTAGTGAAGTAGCGCAGGATGCGCTCGGTCGATGTTCCATTATAGACAGTGGGACGCACGCTGGTGTTCTCATTTTGTTCATCCCATTCGGACATATCGATCACATCAGGATGGGCATCTAGGGCGGACTGCATGGATCGCCGCAGGGTTTTGGTAGCGTCGCAACTGAAGGTGGAACCCAGACGAGTGCAGTTCTCATGCCCCATCATCGCAGAGAGTCCGAAATACTTGTCGGCAAACTCTGGCTCAGCTAGGACGCTTTTGAACAGGCGAATCACGAAGTGCCGATAGAAGTCCTCATCGAACTTTCGATCCGGAAAGCGAAAGGAAGTGATCGAGGAAACGTAAAGCCCATCGGTCGCACGGAGCCAGTGGCGAAGATCTTCTTTGATCTGACTGATCTCGTCTGTGGTAACGGCATTTCCGTGATATTTTTCCACCCACTCCGTCGCATTCCGTCCTAGGAAACGTCCGAGAGAGGGCAGGAAAATAAAGGTATCTCCGTGCTCGCTACGGAGAGACTTGAGTTCATCCGCCCACCACTGCGGCGGATGAGATTCAGCCCCGTAGGAGAGAATGAGCACCTTGCCGTTGATTCGCTGAGAATACGGATTCTCCAGCGCCAATCGCAGCGTATCAGAATAGCTGATTTTGGTGCCCTCTGAGACGAATTCTGTCACGATGTGGAAGCCGGGTATGCCGCTCTCCTTTACCCGCTCATACACATCGGTGCGTTGACTCGTCTGGGGGAAAAATCCCATCCCGTCGAGACCATAGCGGATCACCGTCCTCTGGATGCTCTGAAAACTCGGCAGAGTAAGGGAGTGTCCGCTGTTATCCTCCAATTCAGGATCGACGAAGAGAGGCTGATCGATCCATTTGTTCAGGTAATCGCCGCGCTGGAGTCCATACTTCCACTGGGCACGAGAGAAAATGTAGGTCCGATCCGCCTTCCGCACATAGGGCACATCGAGAACGAGTTGATCCATCTGCTCCTTGTCCGCTCGGACAATGGGGAGACAAAGCGACAATAAGAGAGCAATCCCGCCGAGGCGGAGGAAAATGGACATTTGTGACAGGGTTCGATGGTTCATGAGACAGGGTAGAATAAGGGAGATGAATCAGCGTAAAATACACTCACTCGCAACGCAAAACGATCGCTCGACGTAATTCCTCTCGATCTGCCCAGCGATACTTGTAGGGAGCAGGCATCCCGAGGTCGTAGCGAGTGACCCCTTCGTTCGCTCGGGCAAGGATATTCTCCCACTGGAGACGATTCCCCAATGCGAGATCACGAGCTTCCTCGCGGTAGCTCATCTGGAGACCTCGGTACGTGACACCTAGGACTCCGCCGAAGATATGGGCTAGATCGACTCCGTCCCGCTGGGCGAAGAGCAGGCGCAGGGCCCCGCTGCCGTGTAAGCGATAGAGGAGATCGCGATAGAACTCCGCGTATTCCGAGAACTGAAAAATATCCATTCCTTCTCGCCACTTGTAGCTGGCCTGCTGAATCTCAAGAATACGATGCCAGAGCTGATCAGGATCTTCGTGAGAGGCGTCGACAATCTCCAGCCCTAGGATTTCTTCCCGAGCAGCGTGCATTGTGCGACGAAATTTCTTCGATCTTCGACTCAGCCACGCCTCCGCCCCATCTGTCAGATCTATGATCATGACACCGGTCGTATCCACTTCATAAGCCGCGATATCATCGGGAATCAGATTACGCAAAGCGGTATCGATCTCGCCTCCCGCCACGAGTCCGCTAATGCAAATAGCAATTGGTTCTCCCTTTTCTCGCCTCCACGACTGCATGGCATCAAAACTCAGCGCCACAGCACTGTCCGGCGGACCGGCGATGGGAGAGGCAAAGTACCAAGTTGACTCGAAAGACTGGAGCTTCCCTTGACTCAACTCCGTAAGAACGAGCCAAGCCCCATCACGCTCGGCAATCAGAAATCGAGGCGGAGTAAAATTGTTCAGATGCTCGAGTGCAGCGAGCTGCCATTGCGGATCAGAGCAGAATGGACAGATCCCCGGAGTAGCTGCGACGGCCGCGGCGTGCTCATCCATCCGCGCTTTATACTGAGCGAGGTCGAGCCAGTTCATATCCAGACCATATCGCAGAACCGAGCGGGATCGCGGAAAGGATCAGGGATTGAGAAAAGCTCGAATCGGACGCCCGTCACGGGTGAGAATCATCACTGAGGTCTTATCTTGGGGCAAGGAACCGAGAAGATCGTAAAAGCCCGTCACATCATTGACGGGAGACTGGTTGATCCGATGAATCAGATCGCCTTTGCGAAAGCGAATCGCCGCCTGAGAATCAGTTTTCACATCGCTGATTATGATCGCAGGGATCCCGTCAGGCAGACGCAGGGTCTGTCGTTGAGCGTCGGAAAGATTCGCCACGGTGATTCCGAGAGCATCGGCGATGTTCTGCCCGCTGGAAGCGATATCAGATTTTAGCTTCAGCGTATTGGTCTCGGAACGAGCAATGGCATTCACCGTGAAGTCTGTAGTCTGGCCTTTGCGCAGCACCGTCAGTTTCGCAGGCTCACCCGCCTTCTTCGCCATAATGCGAGAGAGAGCCTCATTGGCATTGCGAATCGGTTTCCCATCGAATTGCAGAACGACGTCGCCTGGCTTCAGTCCTGCCTCCTCCGCCGGTGAACCCTTTGCGATATTAGTGATCACCGCTCCCGCTGTGCTATTAAGTCCGAGAGCGATGGCGTAATTCGGCGAGAGATTATCCACCTCTAATCCGATGTAGCCACGAATCAAGGGCTTCCCGTGGACGATGGCTTCGAAGACTTCCTTCGCATCCTTCGACGGAATCGCCAGGCCGATCCCCTGCCAGACGCGCACATCTTCTTGCCCTGTGAAAATCGCCACGTTCACTCCGATGATCTCGCCACGCACATTCACGAGAGGTCCGCCCGAGTTGCCGGGATTAATCACAGCATCGACCTGGAAATACTCGTTGGCACTGTCGTTCAGCTCTCGCTGCTTCGCGCTGATGATCCCCTGGGTGACAGTCTCACTCAGTCCGAAGGGATTGCCCACTGCCAGCACCATCTCCCCCACGCGCACTGCATCGGAGTCACCGAATGACAGCGGGTGAAGAGGAGGCAAAGCCCCGCCCTTTGGCACCTTGATCTGCAGCACAGCGATGTCCACATTCGGCTCGCTGCCGATCCACTCAGCATCGTATTGACTCCCGTCGTGCAGAGTCACACGGATCGCGTCCACCCCGGCGACCACATGATGATTCGTGATAATGTGACCCTGCTCGGTGACGATCACACCCGATCCGAGTCCCGCTGCGGCATAGCTCTCGTTTTTCCGATATCCGAACATCCCGAAGGGATCGGTCGGGACCACGCGCGAGACGTTGACATTCGTCGTGGTGTCAATGCTCACCACAGCAGGCACCACGGCATCCGTCAGATCCGAGATTGCCCGATTCAACTGGGAGAGAATCTCGACATTGTTCAGATTGACCGGTTCGGCGCGCAGCATCGGTTGACTACTCCCCTGCGCTAAAACGGGCCGCTGAGTGGCCGTCGCGATCGACAGAGGCTTTCGCTGCAACAGATCGAAAAGATTATAGCGATCACCACGGCTCAGCAGAGGGAGATGCGCTGAACTGATGAAAAAATAAGCTAAGGCAGAAATCGCAATGATAACAGCCGACAGGCAGAGGTGAAGCAGCAGACGAACCATGTGGGTAATCGGTAAATCCTTTATTCAGGAATATGTTCCCACCGTAGAGCGATGCGTCAACGCGCTTCTGTTTATAGAATTTTCCAAAATCACGTCATCAGAGAATGTAGCGGGCCTTTCGCAGGAACTTTCTGTGCACCTCAGACATTGAAGCGAAATTCGACGACATCGCCGTCCTTCATGACGTATTCCTTGCCTTCAATCCGCAACTTCCCGGCCTCGCGAGCCTTCGCATGAGACCCCAGAGCGACAAGATCATCGTAATGAACCACTTCGGCTGCGATGAATCCGCGTTCGAAGTCTCCGTGAATCACCCCAGCAGCTCCAGGTGCCTTCGTGCCCTGTGTAATGGTCCAAGCCCGAGTTTCTTTTTCTCCCGTAGTCAGATAAGTGCTAAGTCCGAGTAGGTGATAGACAGCGCGAATTAGAGTGGAAACACCGGAATCCTTCGTCCCGAGATCTGCTAAGAATTCAGCAGCCTCTTCCGGTGCCAAGTCGATCATCTCCTCCTCAATGCGAGCAGAAATGACCACGGCTTCAGCTCCGAAGGTAGAAGCCGCATAGTCACGGACTTTTTTTACCATGGAATGACTGTCAGGATCGGATACGGCCCGACCCAGCTCATTCTCCGCCACATTGCAGGCGAAGATCGTGCGCTTCGAGGTCAGGAGGAAAAATTCGCGCAAAGTCTTTTTCTCCTCATCGGAAAGAGTCAGGGTCAGGGCGGGCTGACCGCTGTCTAGGTGAGGCATCAGCTTGTCGATCAGAGCGACTTCCTTTTTCGCCTCGGCATCTCCTGTCTTCGCCTTCTTTTCTCGTGAAGCTCGACGCTTCTCCAGCACAGCCATGTCGGAGAGGATCAGCTCGGCATTGATGATTTCAATATCGCGGATGGGATCCACTGATCCGAGTTCGTGAATAATATTGCCATCCTCGAAGCAACGCACCACCTGCACGATGGCATCGACTTCGCGGATATTGGCGAGGAATTTATTCCCCAAGCCCGCACCAGTCGAGGCCCCCTCGACTAGACCGGCGATATCGACGAACTCAATCGCCGCCGGAATGATTTTGGAAGAGCCGCTCAGTTTCGAGAGCACTTCCAGCCGCTCGTCCGGAACCACGACGACCCCCACATTCGGATCGATGGTGCAAAAAGGATAGTTCGCCGCCTCCGCCTTGCGAGTGCGGGTGACTGCGTTGAAAAGTGTGGATTTGCCGACGTTCGGGAGTCCTACGATACCTGCCTGTAACATAATGCTCCGAGTGTAGCACGGAACGCCAGACACACAGGAGAAAGTTTTCGGAGAGATCCTTTACACGATCTTTCCGTCTTCCGGCGCGAAGCCTTCACCATAACTCAGGTGATAGCGCTTGTGACTGAACTTGAGATCAACTGGTCCGCTGAAAGCATTCGAGAGATTCTCAGAAGTCAGCGTCTCCACCTTCGCCCCCTGAGCGATGGCTCGACCCTGTTTTAAAATCAGAGCATGTGTGATCGAGGGCAGGATTTCCTCTACATGGTGTGTGACCAGCAGCAGAGAATGAAACGCCTGCTGCTGAATCAATCCCTCCATGAAGCTCAGAAAATTCTCACGGGCGACTGGGTCGAGACCTGTGCATGGTTCGTCCAAAATCAGCAGTTCTAGCTCCTGAACCATTAAAGCGCGGGCGATCAGAATTCTCTGACGCTCACCGTGCGAAAGGATGCACCAAGGATGATCGCGCTTCTCCAGACAGCCGACCTTTTCCAAGGCTGCATCCACCTCATGAGCGAGAGATCGGTCCCCTTCTTCATCCTGCTTCCAGTAATTGATCATCGCGAAACGACCGGAGAGAACAATCTCCGACGCCAACTCATCCGGTTCGATGCGCTGCGCGAGCGAGCTACTCACATAGCCGATACGCTTGCGCCAGTCGTCCCAGTTCAGCCAAGGAGACTTCGCCGCCTCCTCACGCCCTGGCATTTTCACCTCTCCCGTCGTGGGGACTAGATAACCCATCAGGACATTCAAGAGTGAGGTCTTCCCGGAGCCATTCCCGCCCAAAATCACCCAATTTTCTCCCCGCTCAACAGCGAAGTCGATCCCACCTAATATCGTGTGACGCCCGCGCCGAACCGAGATTCCTCGCATTTCCAATACCTTTTCTCCCATTCGGGAAAGCTAGGGACGGATCGAAAGTAACTGCAACCAGAATTTCTCCCTCATTCGATTCAATTTCGCAAACCTACACCGATCTCATTACTTGAAACCCATCAGCTGATCTGCTTGAATCTCTAAAAGAAGCACCTATGAAACCTTTCATATAATCAGGGTTTCACATCTCCAAAGATCGAGTCCCAATTCATGAAAAAACTAGACCTGAGCCCAGTTCACCTCGCCCTGTATATTCTCCTGCCGCTGACTCTCGCCGTATCGAACTCGAACGCCCAGGAGAAAGACGAATCGCTGGTGGGATTCTGGAAGCTCCAAGGTGATTGCGCAGACTACTCCGGCCACGAGAATCATGGGATCAACCATGGAGTTAGGCTCGAGGATGGCACTTTCGACGGCATTTCCTCCTTCATCGAAGTTCCGAATCGACCTTCTCTGCAAATGGGCGATGGAGACTTCACCATTAATGCTTGGATCTACACGGACAAGATTGTGAACTCTGTGGTCGGCGATGTCTTGTCAAAATACGATCCCGATATCCGCCGCGGAATCAATCTGTCCATCAATGCAAGTCGCGGCGGCTATAACGATTTCGGATCAGCACGTTACGTATATTTCGGCATCGACAACGCGAAACTCAGTGAGATTCAGGACTGCGGAAAACCAGGCATGGGTAGCGATTACATCAGCAATTCCATCGTGGTATATGACGGGCATCTCTATGCAGCCCCCGCTCATGCGAAGGACGAGGCAGATCGCTGCCATGTCTATCGATACGAAGGGGGAGATCAGTGGGCTGACATGGGGCGGGTCGAGCCCGTGGGCCAATCGAACGCGACGGGAGTATTTGCGATGGTCGTTCACGATGGCGCTCTCTACGTCTCGACATCCACCTACGACTGGACACGGGCGAAAGATCCGAGCTATCACTACGATCCAGGTCGTGTCTATCGCTTCGACAGCCCAGGGAAGTGGATTGATTGCGGTGAACCCGACAAGAACGAAATCTGGAACGGCATGGCCAGCTACAACGGACACTTGATCATCGGTGGCGGGCGAGCCAACTACGGAGTCTACCAACTGAAACAGGATGCAGGGAAGGAATGGGAGACACTTCGCATCTTCGGCGATCTCTCAGTCCCGACCGATGTGGCACTGAAATCACCCAATCCGGATAAGTGCTTCCCACACGCCTTCACCCAGTATCACGGTAGACTGTATGTTGCCTATCCCTTCGTTTACAGCTATGGCGACAAACAATGGCAATTCGATGGCAACGCCGTGATGTCCGATCTTTCCAAAGGAGCGCTTCAGATTCACTCTCTAACCACCTATCAGGGTTCCCTGCTCGCTGGCTCATGGCCCGAAGGACGCGTGACAAAATTTCTCGGAAATAAGCAATGGGAAAGCATCGGCAATGTCGGAGAAGATGCGACAGAAGTTCTTAATTTACTGGTTTACAACGGAAAGCTTTACGCTGGTTCCCTCCCTCGCGCCGAACTCTCTCGCTATGAGGGGGCAAAAAAATGGACCTCCCTTCGACGCTTTCACGAGAAAGAAGGTTGGACACCCATTCCGCCGAAGGCTCCTAACGGTGCAAATCCCGCCAACCGAACACGCGAAGTGCTCAATGAGTGGGGGCGTCTGACGAGCACAGTCGTGTACGATGGAAAGCTCTACATGAGCACGGGCAACAACACGACATCTCCCGAGGATACACAGTTCGGTAGTGAGAACCTCGGTAAAATCTTCTCCGTAGAGGCCGGAAAAAACGTCAGCTACGACTCCGACCTCGGAGCCGGATGGAAACAGCTCACTGCCATTCGACGTGGGGGAAAGCTGGAACTCTACATCGACGGAAAGCAGGAGAAAATATCATCAGAATTTCAAGCGGGCGATTACAATCTCGATCACGACAAACCCCTCCGCATCGGATTCGGGGAGATGGACTACTTTAGTGGCAAAATCTCTCAAGTCAGACTCTACAAGCGAGCCTTGTCTGGAGCTGAAATCGAAAAACTTCGCTCCGAAGAGCTGGTAAATCACGAAGGATAAGGGCGAAGTCAGTGCAATTTGCACAGACGAGCGTTTCGTCTAAAAGCCATGCCCTTGGACAAATCCTATTCACTCGTCAGGGCAAGTGATCGAGTCTAGGGGCCTCCGGGCACGAGTTCACGGACGACGATTCTCATATCGGTTCGCGAGTGGAGTATTCACCATCTGCCACTTCTTCCACTCGATTGCCATTTTTATCCGTGACCCGACGGAGACTGGATAACTTCGCCAAGAGATCATCTTTCTTGGATTCCCGCCCCAGGCTGATGTGTCGGCAGCGAGTGCATACCCGGTAGCCAAGAGAGAACGTGCGTTTTCTAGTGGAATTCCATACTCGTACACAAACTGTCCGTACGTCTTGTCATCCGGCAAGATGGTCAGCACATCATAAGCCTTTCCATCCGTATAAGCAGACATTTCCATAGAGGTTAGGGTGACATAGCCGCCTACGTCACTGCCTAGACTTAGGCTGCCCGCGCCAGACGCTCTCGTGTTCGTCTGCTGGTAAGGATCTCCTCCCGCCATCGTAGAAGCCAAATTGGTGAGCGCTGTCAATTGCCCTAGTCTGTTACCTGCCAGCTTTGCATTTCCAAGATCCATCCCTGAGCGAGCAGCGGAGACCATCTGGCCTGCTGTCGGCAATTGTCCTCTTGTGGCGGTCCGATTCGTCTGTTGGTAAGGATTCCCTCCTGCCATCGCAGAAGCTAAATTGGTGAGCGCTGTCAATTGCCCTTGTCTGTTGCCTGCCAGCTTCGCGTTTCCAAGATCCATCCCTGAGCGAACAGCAGAGACCATCTGGCCTCCTGTCGGCAATTGTCCTCTCGTGGCAGTCCCATTCGTCTGTTGGCTAGAATTACTACCCCCCGTCATGGCAGAAGCCAGAGTCCCCAAGGCACCTGCTTGACCGAGTCTATCGCCAGCGAGATTAGCCGCACCCAGCTCCATCCCGGTCCGGAAGGTAGAAACCATCTCATTCGCCGTTAGTTTTTGACCTCCCGAGGAGCTTGTATTGCTCGCATAGGATGAATTTCCAAGATTTTGTCCAGGTGCTGACGCTGCCCCGACAGGCGAATTCCCGGCGACCATTGAAGCTCCAGTACCTATCGTCGGCTGAGTCCCTAGGCCGCTCATTGCCAAGGATGTGTTCGTTGTCTCTAGAACGATCGCAAGAGACATATCCTCTTCACCAATCCCCTCTTTCTTCGAGAATATAACGTCGTCTAAGGTGAATTTTTTAATCTTTATCCCACCTCCAGTAGGGATCAGGCGGGTCTGTTTCGTCTGGTTAAACCCGAGACTAAACATTCCTCCCCCAGCCAGAGTCTCCGATTTGTGCATTTTGATGTGTAAGGTTCCGTTCGGAGCGTAATTCCAAGTGAATGGATGCTTAGAAACCCATAAGGCGGGTGAATGACGAGGTTCGAACAAACTAGAGATAACGATGTATCCGCTCCCATCACGATTGATCCGTATCCCCTGTGTGCTGGGATGACCGTAATAGCTCTGTCTCGTTGCATACCAGTCACCCACCCATTGATCGGGAGAAATCGAAGCTGCCGGAGTGGCGGCTGTTATTCTCTGATTCTGTGTTTTACAGGACCATAGTGCGGCGAAGAGGACAGGGACGAAACTGATTCTAATCATAACGCGATAGGGTAGTTACCTTGGAGTGTTTCGTGTGCGTTCCTCGGATATTTCAGCAGTGCAGAAAATGCTCTTAGGTCAGCGTCACGAGATTTCAAGCGGTTTTTACAGGGAAACACAAGCGAGTTAAATTGAAAAATTGTTGAAAATCACCTATTTAGATGACTTTTCGTAATTCATATTGACATCCTATATAAAAAAATTCCTATTTGTAAACAAGAATTTTATAAATTTTCAAATCCCTTGCTCTGTCTTGTATTTCAACGAGTCCTAGAGCGACGCTAGCCTTCCCTTTCGATTTTCATGCAGGAAGGTAGTTTTTCAGCTGCGATCAAAAGAGCGATCAGCCTTCGATTTTGCCAAACTAACTGTAACTCTTTACTTCTTAGAACGTTCAGCAGTTTTTGAGGAAAGCTAGCACCTGAGGAATGGCGCAAAAGCTCTTCACCTTCGCCTTCAAGCAGCCGAGAACGTCAACGGAGGGCGGGTTTTCCAACCCACGTTCTGAGCCGCGCCCCAGATCCAAGATCTGAAGGACTTGTCCTTGGCGGGCTTGAGGCCACTGAGTTTGCAAGCCGACATTCGAGGGTAGATCGGATTGATGGGAAGCCAAAGGCAAGGGTTTTCCATGAGGTGCTCTCTCGAATTGTCATGGCAAGCTTCTCCTCATCTCCTCAGCCAATCCAGAATCTCTGCGCGGCTTGCTCATACGGTAAGTTTTTACTTACTCTTTCCCCGAGGCTCGTCAATAAAGCCTCACGTGCTGACTCGCCGAAAGAGTCCGCGCTCGATCTTTCTGCAGCTGCGATCAAAAGAGCGATCAGTCCTTCGACGTCGGTAAGGGCGACATACTCCGGTGCGATCCCCCCATCAGGGGCGCAGTTATGATAGTTGCCCAACATCACAGAAATACCTGCAGCGGAGATACCATGCAAGTTCATCGCAGTGGCTTCGCAAGAGCCGCCATCGAGTAGAGCACGCTGATGATCAATCCTCGCGGACTTGGCAGCCTCAATCAATATACCCGTCACATCGTCACGAAAGACACTCAGCCGATCACCCACACGAATCACTGGCCCGTTTCCCATCACGGCACCACCACGGGGGGCGCTTGTCTCAATTGAAACAAAGCAGACATCCGCTGATAATGGCCAGCTTTGCGCTAGCTTTTGTGCTCCCACGAATCCGACTTCCTCAGCGCGAGTGAAGATTCCATAGACAGAAGCATCGATCTCCTGCGCCGAGAGATCCTCAAACATCGCCAGAATCGCCGCACAACCAATGAGATCGTCACACACGCGGGCATGAATGTGCCCATCACGCAGATCGAAGGGTGGCAGATCCCACATTCCGAACTCACCAAACCATTCAACATCGCAGCGGTTCAGACGCTCCTCCGGGACACCCCCGAGAAAGACGGGTGCGGTCGTCATGATCGTCTCACCAATTTCCGGGTTCGGATTTCGCACCCAGCCGGGATGGTCCATGTGAGCACCGAAGGCTAGTGCCGGACGGTGATCACCTCGACGATATAAGGCGAGGAGGTTGCCAAAACTGTCTTGCTCTAGACTCACATCGGGCAGTCTGGACAGGTGCTCGCGAATGTGACGAGCGACATGGTATTCGTGAAACGGAGCTGTTGGAATCGAAAGAATCTCACGGAAGAGGGAGAGGATATTTTCTCGTTGCATCATCGCATCTTCCCTAAGGCACTCGCATTCGTCTAGTCTGAGATCGGAGGTATCTACAAAAATCGTATCGCGTCTTTGCTCCAAAGAGATGAATGAGAAATTCGTTCTCTAATCGACTTTTCTGAGAAGACCGGCCTTTCATTCAAGAATTCACGAAATTTCCGTTCCTATCTACTCAATCAGAGCCTAAAATGGATCAATGAAACAATTGCCTTCCCTGTATCACTATGGCTCAGGGCGCCATGAGGGCGGTAGATTGTGCATCGGAGTCTCTGGTGCCATTCTGAGTCACGACGAATCGGAAGAGTCGAACACTTGCGAGGACTGTGACATCAGAATGCCCATGCTGGCACCCTCGCCAGAACTCGAAACAGCCTTTCAAAGGGGCGAGATCCATTGGGACAAGTATTCGTGTCGCTACCGAAAGGAGATGGATACGCCGGAATGCCATCAGGTCATCCAACTACTCGCTGTTCTCTCGAATTTCATGCCTCTGGCGCTCGGATGCCGCTGTGATGAAGACAATCGCTGTCATCGCTCTATCCTTCGAGATCTGATTGCAGAGGCGCAGGCTGCCTCGTCGCATTCTACAACCGATCCCCGAACCTTACCTCCTGAGATCGGATACTCTAGTCCCGCCTGCTTTGCAAATTGGGATGACCTCGAATGATCTGCGTCTTCACTTCGAGAAGCGAAAGAAAACTCAATTTTTAGAACTTGGAGGGGACTTGAGCAACGCTGCTTCCAGCACTTGATCAACTGTCTCTACTGGAATGAATTTCAAACTCTTTCGCGCATCCTTCGAAATCTCAGGAATATCCTTCGCATTCTTCGCGGGGATCAGCACGGTGCGAATCCCTGCCTGAAGGGCTCCCAGAGCCTTTTCCTTCAGACCTCCGATGGGCAGCACAGCGCCCCGCAGGTTGATTTCACCCGTCATCGCGACCTCGCGGTTGACGCTTTGGTTGGTATAGAGGGAAGCGAGAGCGGTATACATCGCACATCCAGCGGAGGGACCATCTTTGGGCACCGCTCCGGCGGGGACATGGACGTGGGTATCGTGTGTCTCGAAGTCTTTCGGGTCGATTCCCAACGATCCTGCACGTTCGCGGACGAGACTCCAAGCGGCTTCCATCGACTCGCGCATCACATCGCCGATCTGGCCAGTGAGCTTGATATTGCCCTTCCCAGCGAAGCGGATCGCCTCAATGTGCAATACTTCGCCACCGACGGGTGTGTAGGCGAGTCCGTGGACGATACCCGGCTGGCTGGTGTACAGCTTCGCCTCGTGCTCATATTTCGGCGGCCCCAGAATTTCGTCGATCACTTCCGGTGTTACTTTGACTTTGGTCTTACTGTCTTCGACGACTCTCGAGGCAATATTCCGACAGACGGATCCGATCTCACGCTCCAGATTCCGAACACCGGCCTCACGGGTGTGATTTTCAATCAGGTAAGCAAGCGATTTTTTTGACCACGATGCCTGACGAGGTTTCAGCCCATTCTCGAGGAGTTGACGCTTCACGAGATACTGCCTTGCGATCTCCAGTTTCTCTTCGCTGGTATAACCAGGCAACTCGATCACTTCCATACGGTCCAGTAGCGGAGCCGGGATGGGGTGAGTGGTATTGGCAGTCGCGATGAAAATCACCTGTCCCAGATCGAAGGGTACGTCGAGATATCGATCCATGAAGGAATTATTCTGTTGCGGATCAAGCACCTCCAGAAGAGCGCTGGCCGGATCGCCGCGAAAATCGGCACCGATCTTGTCCACTTCGTCTAACATGATCACAGGATTGCGCGTGCCGATGCGACGTAGCTCCTGAATCAGCCGACCTGGCATCGAGCCGATGTAGGTGCGCCGATGTCCGCGAATTTCCGACTCATCCCGGATTCCGCCGAGGCTGAGTCGTGAAAAGCCTCGTCCCAGCGACTCTGCAATCGAACGTCCTAAACTAGTTTTACCTACTCCTGGAGGGCCGACAAAGCACAGGATCGGTGCATGTCCGGAGGGATTCAGCTTGCGCACGGCCAAGAATTCGATGAGACGACGTTTAATTTTATCCAGTCCGAAATGATCACGATCTAGAATCGAGCGGGCGAACTCGAGATCTAGAATGTCATCGCTCATCTTATTCCATGGCAATTCAGCGATCGTCTCAAGGTAGGTGACGATGACGGAGTGCTCCGGACTGGCGGGAGGGATCAGATTCAGGCGACTCAACTCCCGAGCCGTCATCTTTTTCACGTCCATGGGCAGCTC
>JBDHQE010000053.1:0-17978 GCA_039806885.1 Verrucomicrobiales bacterium | reverse complement strand
GTAGCCGTCCCACACTCGTGCCGCCGGCGTTATAGAGATTTCGAGTTTGGGCCAGGCCATACTGTTGAGAGGCGCTGTTGACCCAAGCGTTCACTGCATTTTGCACCTCCGCTTGTTGTTGGCGGGCGATGACGCGCCGTGTGTCCTGCGCAGCATCGGAGAAGGAGGAGACGACGAGAGCCGACATGATCCCGATCACTGCGATCACGATGAGCAGTTCCACTAGGGTAAAGGCTCGACGGTGTTTCTGTGAAAGGTGAGGGTTCATATCTGATTCCCGGAGAGGGAGGCCTCAAGTCGTTTTCGAGACCTCCCTTTCTATCAAAGTGAGATTAACAGGGAATTTTAAAGTTGATTAGCGATTCTTACCACCGTTGTACAGCAGCAGCTTGTTGGCTGTGTCAAAGGAAAGATAGGGGGCAGCAGCAGTCTGGTCGGCGGTCGTGAGGCCTGGCACACCAAAAAAGGTATTTTCGAATGGGCCTTTTTCAGTCACTTTGGCTCCCGTAACAATCTTCGTGACGATCTGCGCGACGGTAGTAGAACCGGTAGAAAAGTCGAGACCTGCAGCCTGAGCGGAAGCAAAGACAGAGGCGATGCTCTGTGCATTGCGTCGAGCCGTGGCTTCCTTGGCAGAGTCATTGATCTTTCCGATATTCGGAACGGCGATCGCGGCGATGATGCCGATGACGGCGATCACTACGAGCATCTCGACAAGGCTGAATGCACTGTTGAGAGGGGTTTTGGATTGGAGTTTCATTGTTTGATTAGGATGATTATTATTTGGTTTTTGTTAGAATCGCGGAGTTGCGATTGATAAAATTTATTCATAAAAATCATAATTGCAAGAATAAATATTGAATTTCCTTTAATAATTTCAAAAAAATTACATGTATTTATTCTGAGCTCTTCAAATATTGGCCTGTTCTTACTGCTCCTGATTCCATCGGTTCATAAGCTGCGTCTGAATTTGACTGGGTGTATTGATCCTTCTGGATTGATTAAAATAGAAGAGAGGGACTCCTTCTCTGCGGTTACGGAAGGGCCGAATGAAATCAGGTGCTCGAAGCTCTGTGAGCTGAAATACAAAATTTTTCATCAAATGTTGAAATTTTGTGTATCGTGGCGAGCATAGGCTCGTAGGCCGTTTGTATAGAAGAATCGTATGGGGAATCTGATCGCTAGCAGAACTGGTTTTGGGTGGATGCTGGATCTGCTCACGGAAGCTCTCGGGCCCGACGTCAGTGGTTCACTGGATGCTGTGGCGATGCGGGAACAGTTCTTGAGTGGTGGGTCGTTGATCGATTGGGTGCTGGATCATGCAGAGGTATCAGAGCGGGATTTTGTCGAGCGACTGGCGGAGCGCTTAGAACTCGAGTGGACGGACGATCCGCAGGTAGATCTAGCCAATGGCGACGTTCTGCGTGCCGTCTGTCCTCCTCAGATTGCAATTCGGCATCGTGTTCTGATTCTCAGTGCAGAGCAAGAAACTGACAGCGTGCACCCCAGTCTCCTGCGAGCGGCGTATTATGATCCTTTTTCGAATCTGGATCGGCAGATGATTCGCCGAGCCGCAGGATGTCCAGTGCGCTGGATTCTCGCTCCTCGGCGGAAAGTGTTGGGAGGCCTTCAGAAATTCTACGGGGTAGGTGGTGATATTTTTGACGATTTGCTCGCGAATCGAGATTGGGATGGTGAGGAGTTTAGTTTCAAGGAGCAGGTGAATGTGATCGACGATGAGGATGAAGAGGCTTCCGTCGTCAAGTTCGTGAACCAGATTTTCAATGAGGCACTGAAGCAGCGTGCCACCGACATCCATATCGAGCCGCTGCACAGCGATCTGCGAGTTCGGTATCGGGTGGATGGAGTGCTTCGCCGGGTTCCAGTTCCGGGCAATATTGTGGCATTACAGGGATCAGTGATCGCTCGGGTGAAGCTAATGGCCGGATTGGATATTGCGGAGAAGCGGAAGCCGCAAGATGGACGGATTGCGTTGCAGGTGGGCGGCCAGCCAATCGATACTCGTGTAGCGACGATTCCGGCGATCGAGGGAGAGAGCATCAGCCTTCGACTTCTAGGGCAGGAGAAATTCACGATCGACCGCCTCGATATGTTTCCTGAACTGCGTCGTCAGGTGGATGAGATTTTGTCTCGTCCCAATGGCATCGTTCTAGTCACTGGCCCGACGGGGTGTGGAAAGTCGACCAGCCTTTTTTGTTTTCTATCAGCTCTAAATTCGGAGGATACGAAGATCGTGACGATCGAGGATCCGGTGGAGAATCGCTTGGAGGGAGCTGTACAGATCGCCGTGAAGCCGGAGATCAATCTCACTTTTGCCTCTGGCCTGCGCAGTATTTTGCGAGGCGATCCGAATGTGATCATGGTGGGGGAAATTCGCGATCTGGAAACGGCGGAGATCGCGGTGCAGGCAGCGCTGACCGGACACCTAGTTTTTAGCACTCTGCACACGAACGATTCCGTGGGAGGGATTACTCGACTCGTCGATATGGGTGTCGAGCCGTTCTTGATTTCGGCTTCCGTTCGCGCCTTCATCGCACAGCGATTGGTGCGCCGACTCTGTGTTCAGTGTCGAATCAGGGGGAGTTATGCTGAAGAATTTTTGCGTTCCGTTGGTTTTCCGGTGGAAAAATCCAGACAGATCTTTTCTGCGAATCCCGAGGGGTGTGATCACTGTGGACACACGGGATATCGCGGGCGAACGGCGGTGTACGAGCTTTTCCGAGTTACGGAAAAAATCCAGGAACTGATCGTCAATGGCGCATCGAAGCAGGATTTGCTGCGTCAGGGGCAGGCCGAAGGTTTCGTGAACATGCGGGAATATGGATGGCGAAAGGTGATCGAGGGGCATACGACGATTGAAGAGGTCGTTTCATCCACAGAGTTGGTGTGAGAGCGAATATGGCGAATTTTCGGTACAAGATCCTGAAAAAAGATGGAACCGTGGAGGAGGGGGTTGCGAACGCAGCGAATCGAGGAGAGGCCACTCGTCGGCTGAATGAACAGGGAAGTCGGGTGTTGTCTCTATATGAGGAGGCGGAATCAAAGAAAGGCCGCGAAGCTAAAAATGTGAAGGAGGGGGGAGGGGAGAAAGCGATACAGTCGAAGGGAAAGCGCCCGCTCGCCCCTAGCGAGAATCGTCTCTCATCCAAGCAGCTTGTTCAGTTTACTGAGGAGCTGAGTGATTTGCTTTCTGCCGGAGTCCAACTGGACATTGCGCTTCACTCGATCGGTCGTCGCAGTGAATCTCCAGCGATTGCTCGTGTCGCGAATGCTTGTTACGAGCGAGTTCGAGATGGCGTTCCTTTGGCGACGGCACTGCGTTTTTCCTCGCCTAGTTTTAATGATCTGTATTGTAATCTTGTCTCGGCGGGAGAGGTGTCGGGAGCCTTGGGAGACATCCTGAAACGACAGGTTCGCTATCTCACGACATTAGCTGATCTGAAGGGAAAGCTGGCGACAGCACTGATTTACCCTGCATTTCTTGTCATCTCCGGTGCGGGAGTGTTGGCGATGTTCGTCTTCTTCCTGATTCCAAAGCTGCGGCGGCTCGTGGAATCAACCGGGAGTGATTTGCCACCTGTGGCGCGGCTACTGCTCGAAGGAGGGGATTTTTTCAAAGCACACTGGATGGGAATGCTGGTTGCGATTCTTCTGCTGTTCGTGGTCGTAGTCGTGCTTTTTCAAAGGGAGGCGAACAAATATTGGTGGGATCGGGTAAAGCTGAAGATTCCTCTGTTCGGGAAGCTTCTCTCCACTCGATTCAACGTCCAGTTCGTCGAAACGATGTCGAATTTGCTCGAAAACGGACTCCCGCTGGTTCGTGCCCTCGAACTAGTGGAGACCACCAGTTCCAATCGCCATATCCGCCATCAGATCGCCGAGATGCGAGGCCGCGTAGCAGAAGGGGCTTTACTGAATCGCTGCATGGAAAAGGCGAAAATTTTCGAATCAGGACTCGTCGATATGGTCCGGATCGGGGAGGATACGGGGCGATTAGCTCCGTCAATGGCCAAGGCCGGTGATCGGCTGGATCGGGAGTTCGGAAGAGCCATCGAGCGCATTGCTTCGGTGATTCAGCCTGCGATCATTCTCGTGATGTCCGTCGTCGTCGGTATGATGGCCTATATGATGATCTCCGTGATCTACGAGACGATTTCCGTGTTGCGGAATCGATGAAGAAAGATACGGTCAGACTATGAAGATCCGCGTCTTTGCTCAGAGAAGAGGGTTTACTCTCATGGAGATGCTCCTAGTTCTGGGGATCATCGCCTTGCTCGTCGGTATGGGTACCTACATGATGGTTAATGTGCTGGGAGATGCGGAGGAAGGGAAGGTCAAAGCGGATATTCAGACGTTCAGCGCCAGTCTGATTCGTTACAAGACTAAAGGGGGAATTTATCCGACGACAGAGCAGGGTTTGCGTGCACTCGTGACGAAGCCGACAGATGGCCCTCAACCGCGTAGTTACAAATCACTCTTGAGAGAGCAGGCGCTCTTTGATCCATGGGGGAATCCGTATCAATATCGCAGGCCTGGGAAACACAATCCGGATACCTACGACATATACTCGCTCGGCCCAGATGGGAAGGAGGGGACGCCGGATGACATTGGGAATTGGTAGAAGGCTGTTTCGTGCCTTTACCCTGTTTGAACTGTTGATCGTTTTGGCGATCATCGCTATTTTCACTGGCGTCTTTGTATTGCGTTTTGACGATGGATCGACTGAAGAAGCTCTCGCACAAGCAGCACAGGAATTGAAATCCACCGCGCTAAAAGCAAAAAAAAGAGCATATGCGTATCGACTGAACCAATACATCGTGTTTTCCTCCGGAGCGTACACACTGACGGAGCATCCTCCCGTAGGTGAGAGAGACGATTGGGGAGAGCGATCAAATGTAGCGAACGAGACTCACCGGATCCCGCCTGGGGTAGATATGGAACTCTACCCGTCCCGAGCCGTCACGCTCTCCAATGCCAGAATCGTAGTGTGGGTGTTTCGCGCTTCAGGACTGAACGACCCGTTAGCCGTGCGATTTACAAAGGGGCGATCCTATATGAGATTAACATTTAACGTCCTGACTGCTCTTGCCGAGGAAGAAACGTTTATTGAGTGACTGATCAACTTGTCTCGGGAAGTGATTCCTCGGGAATTCCACGCTCGGGAAGGAACCATAGACAGATAAAGGTGATCAATCCCAAGAGGACGAGTCCATAATACACGTGATCCATCGCTACATGGACGGCTTTTTGCAGCGTTTGTCTCAGCGGATTAGACAGAAGGGGATCGTGCAGAGTCGTGAGCAGATCGTCGATTCCGATCGACCGTTCTGTGATGATCTGACGTGTTTCCGCCTGGTAGGTGTGATTAAAGATCGCTCCGAAAATTGCGGCTCCGACTGTCTGACCTAAATTGCGTGCGAAAATAATCGCCCCGGTCGCCACTCCGCGCTTCTCCCACGATACTCTGGCTTGGATATCTACGATGGTAGATGTGGACAGTAGTCCAAACCCTGCTCCAAGCAGTATCTGGTCTAGGGAGAGCATCCAGGGCGACTGAGGCCACGACATCAGTAGGAAGATTCCGCAGGCGACTGAGAAAACGAACGTACCGAGCAGTGAAGTCCTACGGAATCCGATTCTCATGTAAACATGCCCTGACAGAGCGGATGCGAGCGGCCAGCCGAGGCTCATCCCGGCGAGGATGAGGCCAGACACGATGACGCTGGTTCCCAGAGAGATCTGGGTATAGGTCGGGAGGAATGCCTCGGGCCCCATCAGCACAATCCCCATCGCCAGCATGGCCAGGCTATTGATCGAAAATACGCGATCTCGAAACAGCCAAGCTGGCAGAATCGGATCTGCTGCACGAGCTTCCACGCGCCAGACGGCGACTCCCAGTGCGAGGATTGCGATAGGCATTCCGAACCCTATCGGAGAGGCGAAGGCCCAACTGCGACCGGTCTCCAAAAGATAGACAATCAAGAGTCCCACTAACAGGAGCAGGAGTGCAGCTCCTGCATAGTCGATGGAGACGGATTTTTGCTCGGTTTTTTCTCGAAAAAAATAGGCGAGAAGGAGAATAGCCACGATCCCAATCGGTAGATTAACGAGGAAAATCCATCGCCAGTTCGCATATTCAGCCAATGCACCGCCGATCAAGGGGCCTAGAATGGCACTCATGCCCCAGATACTCCCGAGCACCCCTTGGATTTTCGCTCGGTCTCGTATCCCATACAGATCACCGGCGATGGTATTGACAGTGGCGATGATCGACCCGGCTCCTAGTCCCTGTAGTCCACGGAATACGATGAGGCTCTCGATATTCCAGGAAAGAGCTGAGCTTACTGATCCCAGAAGGAAGATGGTAATTCCTACATTCAGGACCGACTTACGTCCGAACAAATCCGCCATTTTCCCATAGAGCGGGATTGTGAGCGTTTGTGTGAGAAGATAGATCGAGAACACCCATGAAAATTTTTCAAACCCTCCCAGATCGCGTACGATGGGAGCGATGGCCGTGGATACGATGGTGGTATCCATCGCGGCCAACATGATGGTCATCATCAGGGACGCGAGGATCCAGCGGCGTGCCTGTTCTGTCATACGGAGTGCGAATCATCGAGCGTATTGCGTGGATGATCCTCCCTCGGTGGACGGGATTTGGTCTTCTTGCGATTCCTCGATAACTGGGAGGGATTGGTGTGGGCCAGATCGATCTCGTGAGGCGAGAGAATATGATATTCCCCGACAGAGAGTCTCGGGAACGTAAGGCTGCCGATTCTGATACGCTCGAGTCGGACGACCTCGTAACCGATGCGATACAGCATCCGGCGAATCTGACGATTGTATCCCTGCGTCAAAACGATGCGAAGGCGTCGCTTCGCATCGATCTCTACGGACTCGGCTTTGGCTAGGCCCTCTTCAATGGGAATCCCCTCGATCAGTTTCTCTGAATCTTCAGGGAGGAAGGGGCGATCCAGTTGCACTCGATACTCCTTTTCAATCTGATATCGAGGATGTGTAATGTGCTCGGTCAGGTCGCCTGAACTGGTGAATAGAATCAGTCCTGAGCTTTCACGGTCGAGTCGTCCCACGTAATGGAGTTTAGAGAAGGAGGGGGGAAGAAGCTGATACACCGTATCCCGCCCCTTCGGATCGCTCTTCGTGCATATGTAGCCACAAGGCTTGTGAAGGATCAGGGTGAGAGGTGCTTGGTGGCGGAGCAGCTTGCCATCTAGGCGGACATGATCGGTCTCGCGAACCTGAGTGGCGAGAGTGGTGATGATCTTGCCGTTGATTTCGACTCTACCTTCGAGAATCAGCTCATCAGCCCCACGTCGCGAGGCGACACCACAGGAGGCTAGAAAGCGGTTGAGACGCACTCCCCCGGAAGTTGAATCACTCATGGGGAAGTAGAAAACGGGACTTCGCACGTACGCTACCCGTCACATCGACTACAGGATGAATGACGGAGAGCAGGAGGCTGATTACGCCTCTGGAGTGGTTTTAGGAAGGGCGATGGGAGAACGCCCGCTCTTCCAAACGCCGCGCTTCATCATTAGCTTCACGCGTTCAAAGCGCTTGAGAACGCTGCGCTTCGAACCCACGTTTCGGGATTTTTTCAGGCTGGAGTGTTGGGACATGGCAAAAAGTAAAGTCTCGGTTAATGCGGGCGCGAAGCCTAGGCGAGCCTTTACCGATATGCAAGTAATTAAAATGAAGAGAATGTTTGAACGCCTGAGATCGGATTCGCGTGATATTTCAGCTTTGAGATCATTTCGTGACGGCGCTCTTTATTTTCTCTTCAGGTTAGGGTTAGCAGCTTGCTCTGCTTGGCGGCTTCGGTGAAAGCCGATACTCTTTACGAAAGCGTTTCAGCCTCGCTTTTTCGCAAGCTGCTCCTTTTTCCAAGCCGAACGATGATGGGAATACCAGTCAATCAACGCAGCTTCGAATCCGATATCTCGGCCAGTGGCTTCGCTCTGAAGCCACTTGTGCTTGAGGATTTCGTCTCGCTCGATGAGAAAGTCTTCATAGAGAAAACGTGAAGCGGCAGCTTTGTTTTTTTCCTCTGTCATAGGTTCAATGGAGAAAATGGAAGCTCCATCCAGCTTGAGTTTTTCACGGCTGAGAGCAATATCAAGTGATTCTGGTTAAAGTTTGACCTTCGGTGCAATGTTGCGAATTTTTCTTTCGTTCTCTCTTCTCCTCGTCCTCTGGTCCGAAAAGGTCGAGGCTGAAGTCACCGAATGGCGACAGTGGAGAGGGCCAACAGCGAACGCAGTCGCCAGTGCGGACGCATCTCCACCGATCATATGGAGCCAGGGGAAGAACGTGAAGTGGAGAGCGGCGATTCCTGGCCGTGGATTATCCAGTCCGGTTCTGGTAAAGGGGCGGATCATTCTGACAACCGCGACGGAAGACGAACAGCTTTTGTGTGCCTATCAGCAAAGCGATGGAGCGGTTCTTTGGAGTCTGCGTGTGCATGAGGGAGGATTGACGGACAGAGCTCATCGCAAAAATAGCTATGCGACGCCGACGGTGGCTTCCGACGGTGAAAAACTCTATGTCGTGTTCTTGAATCGGGGACGGGTCATGATCAGCGCGGCCAGTCTGGACGGGAAATTGCTTTGGCAGGTGGATGCCGGTCCGTATGAGTGCGATTATGGGTATGGATACGCCCCGAGCCCCGCGCTGGCAGAGGATCGACTCATCGTGTCGGCGGAGTTTCTGGCAGAGGGATTCATCGCCGCATTTTCGACACGGGACGGGAGCGAGCTTTGGCGAAGTCCTAGGCGGATCAAGACTAGCTATTCTTCGCCCGTCGTGGCGCGCGTGGCAGGACGCAGTCAGGTGCTGATGAGCGGCGGGAATAAGCTCTGTGCTTACGATCCCGCCAGCGGACGACTGCTGTGGGAAGTGGATGGCTGTACTCTGGCGACTTGTGGGACGATGGTGTGGAGCGAGGATAGTGTGTTCGCCAGCGGCGGTTTCCCGAACAAGGAAACCTTGGCCGTGAGGCTATCGAAGGATGGGGGAGAACCAGAAGTACTTTGGAGGACGGAAGTTCGCTGCTACGAGCAGTCGCTGCTTTATCAGAATGGTCTGCTCTATGCCTATGATGACACAGGAATCGCACACTGTTGGGATGCCGTGTCCGGGGAGGAAAAGTGGAAGGTGCGGCTGGGTGGACCTGTGAGCGCGTCACCCGTGTTCGCGGAGGGGCGAGTCTATGCGATGAATGAGCGGGGCATTACCCATGTGTTCGAGGCGACGGCGGATCGCTTTGTCCCTCTGGCGGAGAATTCTCTTGGCGACGAGGGATTCGCAACCCCTGCATTCGTGGATGGAGAGGTTTTTATTCGCACGGCGACATTGTCGGGAGAGCAGCGTCAGGAGTGGCTGTATTGTGTAGCGGAGGAATGAGCAGAAGCGTGTATCAGATAGAGGATCAAGAATATCAGAGAAATATGAAGAGCGAGAGTCGCAAGGTTTCTCAAATTACCCTTTTATCCCTGCTATTGGGACTCGTTCTACTGCTGATTTTTCTGGGGCTGGGGCCGCTGTCCGAGAGGCTCGGGAGTGCTCCGACCTGGTTCATTTTCTATTGGGTGATCGTATTTGTCCTCGCCTTCCTTTTACCAGCTTTCGCGATTCATTCTCTGGCGTTGGCGCATCATCTACACAGAAAACGACTGAGAGAGTTGGACAAAGAACTGGCCGTAGCAGCAGAGGATGTGCGGACTCTGATCAACTCGCAGAAGACAAATTCATCCGATTCAAAAAATCTGTGAGATAGTATTGTCCTTCGTCTGCGCGACTGAGATATCTGATCGACCGGATTCGACCCTCTTTCGAACACCACCTGACTCTCTCCGATTGAAAATGCAGCTCAATTTCTGGTTTTTCGCCATCGCCATTGCCTACATCGTAGTCTGGAAGGTGGATTTGTTTGCTTCCCTGTGGAACATGAAATCGCTTGGATCCGGGATTCCGGAGGAGTTTCGCGATCTAATTGATCCGGATACTTATGAGCGATCTCAGGAATATGCTCGGGCCAAAGCTGTGCAGGCGATTGGGCAATCGAGCTTCTCCTTGATCGTGTTGTTCGTATTCTGGTGTCTCGGCGGATTCGGATTTCTAGATGAGAAGGTGAGAGCCTTCGTCGGGGAGGGAGGGCCCATCTTGGCTGGTGTCGTGTATGTGTCGATCCTGATCGTATTGGTGGGAGCAGTTCAGCTTCCGTTCAGTTGGTATGATACCTTTATTCTAGAGGAAAAATTCGGCTTCAATCGAACGACATTTTCCCTGTGGGTCGGAGATTTGGTGCGAGCCGCAGCGATTTCGTTCGTCTTGGGAATCCCTCTACTGGCTCTGCTGATCTGGCTTTTTCAGACGACGACGCTTGCTTGGGTGTGGTGCTGGCTGAGTGTAGTGACGTTTTCCCTCTTGCTCACCTATGTGGCTCCGAGCTGGATTCTTCCGATGTTCAATCGATTCACTCCTCTGCCGGATGGGAGTCTCCGTAGCTCGATTCGAGCATTGGCCGAGAAATGCGATTATCAGATCGAGGAAGTGAGCGTGATGGATGGGTCGCGCCGTTCGGCGAAATCGAACGCGTTTTTTACCGGCTTCGGAAAGCGAAAGCGGATCGCTCTTTTTGATACACTGATTGAAAAGCACACCGAGCAAGAGTTGCTCGGTGTTCTGGCTCACGAGATTGGGCATTCAAAGCGGCATCATATCGGGAAGTCTTTTCTCTGGGCGACATTGTCCACAGGGGGGCTTTTTTATCTGCTGAGTCTGATGATAGAGAATCGTGGCTTGTTCGATGCCTTCGGCGTGCGAGAGACCTCGATCTACGTTGGCTTTGTACTATTCGCTGTCGCGACAGCTCCGGTGCGTCAGATCTTCTCCGTGGCAGGAAATGCGCTGAGTCGAAAGCATGAATTCGAGGCAGATGCGTACGCCGCTGAGGTCACGGGAGATGCAAAATCGATGTCAGAGGCGCTGCGCAAGCTCAGTCGGGATAACTTGAGCAATCTCACCCCGCATCCATTTTACGTGTTTTTGAATTATACCCATCCTCCCGTAGTGGAGAGGATTAGAGCGATCAATCGTTCCGTCCGATGACTTTGATGATCACCATTGCTGTTGGCCTGGTCTGTCTGGTCGGAGTCTATTTCCTGACGGAGTTTCTCCTGAGTCGACGGCACTTTCATGAGCGATCGACAGATGATTTCGTACGGAACATTCACGCAGCGGAGGCCTTGTGCCTGCTCCGGGAGATGTCTGAACTGAGCGTGATTGATGTGCGACCAAAGACGGGTTTTGATCGTGGACACGTTCCCGGAGCGATCAATGTCCCGTTCTCGCTGGAAGGAAAGCCTCAGAGGGATGGGCTCGAAAAGATTCCGTCGGAAGTTCCATTGCTGGTGTATTGCGACGGAGGATTCCGGAGTCGTCTTTCACTCGCCGCACTGCAGGGAGCGGGTTACCGTCGGATCTACCATCTCCATCGTGGGCTGATGTCATGGAGGGCGGTCGGAGGAGAGGTGGAAAAATCTGAGGCGTGTTGAACAGGTCCCTACAGACACGAGGACATTCAAGGCTGAGTCCCGGGGGATATCGCAGCGTTGTCGTCGTGCCATCCGCTGAGCCGCCCTTTGAGCGTGATCCCTCCGTTCAGGAATTCAATGGCGTAGAGCTCTAGGTCTTTCGCGAAGCGAGCTTTGCTGGAAGCCGCAATCTTCAAGGCGGTGAGCGATGCCTGCTCATAGAAATCACCCTCGACAATGATTTCTTGTGCGATGAAGGCGACCGCTGTCTGTGTGATCGGCACTTGATAGCGAATTGTCCCGCTGGAAAGATAGCAGGTGGGGGAGGTGGGGGCCTCGATGATTATATCTGGAGTGGCACCAAGATTGACGATGTGGTACCCCTTAGCGACAAAACGCCCCGGTCCCAGATACAGGAGAACTGTGACGAGCAAGATCGCAGCGATGAGTAGTGTCACAAGAATCTTCGAGAAAAGGTGTTTGCTCGCTGGGCGCAGTTGACTGGACGGATCTTTGCGCTTGCGCTTATTCTTGGACTCGAACTTCTCTCGGCTCAGTCCCCCGCCATAGGTGGCATTCTCCGCCGCTGCCTGAAAGGGCTTCGGCGGCGGCAGGGTGGGAATCTCGCGGGCGCTATCCACACGATCAGCGCTATCGGGTTTTAATTTTGATTCTGATTTCGGTTCTTGGTCTTCGTCCATCGCTTCAGCCCTTAGCATAGCTAGAGAAGGATGAAAATGTGAATTTTTTGCGGAGAAGTGGTCGAGAGGTTACTGAAAGCTGTTCGTGTGAACTAAATTGAAAAGTTGACGAATTTTCATTTCCCTTCCATAATTCCCCCCTACAATGTCCGACGTGAGCGAGTCCTATCAGGTTTTTGCGAGAAAGTACCGGCCCCGCACCTTTGCGGACGTGCTGGGGCAGGATCACGTTGTCCGCACTTTGCGAAATGCTATTGAAAAGGATCGTTTGGCACATGCCTACCTCTTCGTCGGGCCTCGGGGGACGGGAAAGACCTCTACAGCGCGTATTCTGGCGAAGGCTCTCAATTGCCCGAATGGACCAAGGATCGATTTCGATCCCGATGATCCGATCTGCCGAGAGATCGGGGAGGGAATTAGTCTCGACGTACTAGAAATCGACGGGGCGTCGAACAACAGTGTCGATCAGGTGCGGGATCTATGTGAGTCGGTGAAGTTCGCCCCTATTTCCGGGCGTTTTCGGATCTACTATATCGATGAGGTCCACATGCTGACCACGGCGGCTTTCAATGCTCTTCTGAAAACGCTGGAGGAGCCACCGCCGCATGTAAAATTCATTTTCGCTACCACGGAGCCACAGAAGATTCTACCTACGATCATTAGTCGCTGTCAGCGTTTCGATCTCAAACGGATTCCGACCGCCACGATAGCGGGGCATCTGCTTCACATTGCTAAGAACGAGGGAATCTCGCTCGAAGAATCTGCCGCGTATGTGATCGCCAAAGGTGCGGATGGCGGGATGCGAGATGCCCAGTCTATGCTGGATCAGTTGGTGGCCTTTTGCGGAGAGACGATTCGTGAAAATGACGTACTGGAGGTATTCGGATTCCATTCAGCTGAAGCGATTGCCAAGTTTGGAGAAGCGATTTTAAACGAAGATACCTCTACGGTTCTCGATACGCTGAATGCTCAAGCCGAGGCGGGGAAGGATCTTTCGCGTTTTCTCGGAGATCTGATCGCACATTTTCGCAATGTTCTGATCGCCCAGGTCGATCCGAAGGCGGCGGGCGAAGAACTTTCGGCGGAGATCGCTGATCGGATTCGTCGCCAGACTGGACAGGTGTCGGTGTCGCGCTTACTACGACTGATCGATTTGCTTGCAGAAACGGATGGCCGGATGAAGTGGGCGGTGAATAAAAAGTTGCACCTCGAGGTAGCGGCGATTAAGGCGATCCAGATTCTGAGTGAAACAGATCTCGACGAAATCATCGAGATGGTATCGGCAGCAGCGAATGCGAATGAAGGGGAGGCAGGCTCCGCTCCAAAACCCGTCGCAAGGGCAGCGCGAGCCACTCGTTTGATCGAGTCGCATGCGCCGGTGATGCCCGAGAAGGTCGAGCCAGAGTCGAAGGGGGCGGATACAATTCCTGCTGAGAAAGTGGAGACTGCGGTATTGTCTGATCCGATCCAGGACTTACAGGCTCCGCAAGGGATAGTGACGGAGGAATCGTCTGTGGCGAAGAGTCTCGATGGGGAGACGACTGCGGAGCATGAGACGACTAACGAAGCCGTGGAGGTGGAAATTGAGGAGACGGATTCGACTCATTCGTCAGATCCTGAAATCAATTTAGTGGATGAAACTCCCGCTACCCCGACCTCAGACGTTCGACAAGTCTTGAACGGCGAGTCCCTTTGGGAGGCTGTTTGCCAGTCTATAGGGGCTGATCTTTCAGCGCTGGAATTAGCTTTGGAAGCCGCCACCTTCCTTACCCATGAGAATGGGGTAATCACGATCGGGTTTGCTACTCGTGACAGCTTCTGGATGGATACACTTTTACGGAATCAAGCGGGGCTAACTCAGCGTGCGACGGAACTCGCTGGGGAGCCGGTGCGTTTGGAAGCAGTCTTACGTGATGATCTGAAGCCGATCGAATGGCCGGACAGTGAGCCGGATCAGGAGAGTGAGGCAGAGTCCTCTGTGGCTACTCCCGAGGTCGAGTCAAAAGAAATGTCTGCTTCGCCCCAGTCGGCAGCCGCAGACTCCGAAGTGCCGAAAAAGGAAGACTTTCACGATGACCCATTGATCCGCGAAGCCTTGGCTCGCTTTGAAGCCAGGATTATTTCAACCTGAATAACTCATAAAAATAGGGGATAACTAATACGAACGAGACCGATGAATATCGCAAAGATGATGAAACAGGCCCAGCAAATGCAGAAGCGCATGGGCGAAATGCAGGAAGAATTGGCAGCACGTGAAGTGCAGACGAGTGTTGCGGGAGGGAAGGTTGTCGTTACGGCCAACGGAGCGGGGGATGTGCTGGCGATTAAAATCGACCCGGCAATTGTCGATCCGGAGGATGTAGAACTACTCGAAGATTTGGTGTTGAGTGCTGTAAAACAAGCGATCGCGCAGGGGAAGGATCTCAGTCAGCAGGAAATGGGGAAATTGACTGCTGGGCTAGGACTGCCTCCTGGATTGGGATTCTGAGTGACAGAACTGTCGAGAGACGACTGTGGGAGGAATGTCGTCCAACAGGGTTCGATCACTGATTTAATAGGGTTAGATGCAGGATATTGGCAGGAACAATCCTTTACTTTACGCAGCTTCCGCGAAGGTGTAGGACAGGCCGAGATGCTTGGCGATGACACCGAGAAGTTCGTGGGTTTTGAATGGTTTGGTGACTGCGTCAGAGTAGACGCTCTGCGTAGTCGCAGCGTTGCTATCTTTGAATGCGTTCGCGGTAAGGGAGACGATGACGGGCTGATCCTCTGGGCGGGCGAGTGACCGGATCTCGGTGGTAGCCTCTGTCCCTTTCATGATGGGCATTTCCTCATCCATCAAGATCAGATCTGGTTTCCAGTCTCGCCATTTCTCGATCGCAATTTCTCCGTTACCGGCCTCCTCCAGTTGGAATCCGACGCGTCCGAGGATGCGTCGGAGGAGCATCCGATTGGCCTGATGGTCCTCTACGATAAGGATGCGAACTTCTTTATCTATGGGCAGGAATCCGTTCACATTCTTCGCAGATTCTTCGTTCAGTATAAGTTCTGGCACTTCTGCTTCAGCGGTCGCTGGAGTGGGAGCGATTTCAAAACACTCGATAAATAGGCGAAAAACCGTACCGACACCCATAGTGGATTCTACTTTGACGTCTCCGTCCATGAGCTTGAGGAAACTGTGCGCGATGGGAAGACCGAGCCCGGTACCCTCGGACGAGCGCCGCCCACTTTCGGTCTGAGAGTATCGCTCGAAGAGCTTTGGGATTTCTTCTTCGCTGATCCCTCGACCGGTATCGCGCACCTCGAATCGCAGGCGGATTTTTCGTCTGATTCTTCCTTCGTGCTCTTCCGGCTTTGATAAAACATCGGAGTAGATCGTAATGGTTACAGCGCCTTGCGCGGTGAACTTGATTGCATTACCCACGAGATTAATCAAAACCTGACGCAATTTACTGCGATCTGCGAAGAGTTGCATGGGGAGGGGCTCAGGGGCCTGAATTGCGAAGCCGATCTGATTTTGCTTTGCACGGATCGAAAGCATCTCGCTCAGAGATATCAGGAAGGGGTGGAAGTCGAAGATCGAATCGATACGTTCCATTCGTCCTGCCTCGATTTTGGAAAGGTCAAGGATCTCATTCACGACTTCTAAAAGGTGATTCCCACTATTTTTGATGATACCGATTGTCTCTTTCTGATTCGCCGTGAGAGCGTCGCTCCCAGCGAGGATATCAGTGAATCCAATGATGGAGGTGAGAGGTGTGCGCAGTTCGTGCGTCATCTTCGCTAGGAAGTCGCTTTTGGCGCGATTGGCGACTTCGGCTTGGTGACGTGCGTCTTCCAGATGGAGACGATATTTTCTTTCTGTTTCTGCCGTGCTGATCTGAGCAATGGTGATTCCGAACTGAGCAGCGATGGCTGTGAGTAGCGACTTTTCCTTGTTCCCCCATTCGGGCGAATTTTCACTCTGAAACAAGAGGATGGCTCCGTTGGGAGCGTCGAGAAATGAGGTCCGGATCGCCAGCATCTTTCCGGAACCTACTGCGCTCGTCGAAAGATTGCTTCCCCGCAGTGCCTGATACGGATCTGGAAATGTCACGGGGGATTGTGAATCGAGGATCGACTGGATCGCGGCGGCGTCCTCGTCCAGCCCCAAGGTTACGGGGACGACAGATGCTGATTCGAAATCTCCAGCGTATCCTATCCGTTGCAGATAGTGAATTTGTTGGAGTTCGCCTCCTTCTTTCTCCACTTCTTCGGTGACAAGTTGAAAAACGAGTGCTTGTGATGCAGAGAACTCTCCTACGAGTAGATCAAGAGCCCCATTCATGATCTCCTGATCCTGTTCCGTTTCTGTTTCCTTCTGGTATCGGGCACGTCCGAGCAGGACGCCGTTTTGCAATTCCCTTGAGAGAGCTGCTTCCATTCTATCCTGTTGGGCAATGCGCTTTTCTTCAAGATATTGTAACTGCCTGATTCTCTTCTGCACTGAGAATCGGATTGCTCCGATCATTCCTCCGATGAGAGCGATTCCTCCTAGAGAGAGTGCCCACCAAGTCTGCCACCAAGGAGGGAGAATTATGACTCGGACCTTCGCTGTCGTCTCGGACCAGTTGCGTCCGTCGAGGGAACTCTGGACGAGGAAGGTGTAACTCCCGACTCCTAAGCTGTTATAGGATGCCTTGCGATCATCTGAGGGATAAACCCAAGATGGGTCAAGACCGTCCAGTCGATAGCGAAAGTATCCGCGATTCGGATAGCGAAAATCTAGATTGGCAAAACGGAATCCGAAGCGCATTCTCGGGTCATAGCTGAGACGGAGCTCACTGGTGGCAGCGATTTTTCTCTCTAGAATACCTCCCGGTTTCGGCATAACAGGTTCTCCGAAGTATTCGAAGCTGGTGAGAATCGGTGTGGGGATGCGGGGGATGGCAGGTAATTTCTCAGGATCGATAATGTTAAAGCCCTCCAATCCGCCGAAGTACAGACGGCCAGAGTGATCACAGGCGACTGCATTTTGAGAAAATCCGCTCGTCTGGAGGCCATCGTCTCCGCTGAAGATCCGAAACTCATTTTGCAGGGCATTAAGGCGTGCGATCCCTTTTCTCGTGGCGACCCACAGAAGATTATTTTTGTCTTTTATCAGAGACATGATCTGATTGTCGGGCAGGCCGTGGATCGCATTGGTGAACAGAGTTGTTTGGCCGTTACTGCTGTCTAAGCGTATCAGGCCCGCATCCGTAGTCCCGATCCACACGATGTGGTTGGCATCTGGTAGTACACACGTAATGTTCGTGCTCGCAAGCGTGGGGGCTTTCGTGAACGCCTCCCGATAGCTAACGAGAGAGAGTGCATCAGTTTTCAGGAGATAGATTCCCTGAGGACTCGTAACCCAGAGATTCCCATCAGTGTCTCCTGTTAGATTGGATATGAAGTCAAGATGGCTACCCATCGGAGTCGCAATTTTGGAAAATTTTCCTGTCGTCGGTTCCCTCAGTAAGAGACCTCCTCCGTTCGTTCCGATGAACAGTCGTCCTTTCTGATCTCTATAAATGGCGGATACGTTATTATGCGAGAGCGAGTCGGGATCGGATGGGTCGTGAGTCTGGATCGAGAGGTTCCCGTCTGGTTTCTGGTGGATCAGACCTTCTCCGTTGGTGCCGAACCATCGCGTCCCATCCGGCTCAATGAGAATTGAGGA
>JBDHQE010000334.1:0-2810 GCA_039806885.1 Verrucomicrobiales bacterium | reverse complement strand
TTCGAGGAGAGAGGCCGAGCCGATGGCAATGAGAATGCTCGCAGCGCTCGCAGCGAAAATATGAGTCAAATTCATGTTCAGAATCAGTAACGCTAGGCCTATCAGAAGCTCCGGTCAACAGGAGAACCTGCGTATGAACGTATCTCGCTGTATCACGCTTCGTACTTGCCGCTTCTTCTCATTTGTGTATTCTGGAGACCATCTTTCCATCCTTCGCTCAATTTTATTTGCTCAATTTTATTTGCTCATGTCCTCTCTCAAACTTCATAATGCGATGTGGCCCGGTCTCGTGGGAAAAGGCGACGGTCCCGATCAGGAACCACCGATCTCTCTGGAGCGAATGCTTGACCTCACAGCCGCTGCTGAGGTGAACGGTCAGAGATTCGATGGGATCGACTACTTTCTGTTTCTTCCCCATACCGATCCCGAGGCCTCTGACGACGACTTGAGAAACATTGCCGACTCTATCGCGAGTCGTGGATTTGAGGTCGGATCGCTCGTAGCTCCGGTCTGGCCAGGGACTGTTGGCGATTCTGCGATGGGAGATGACGCTGCACGGGCGAAATTTCTGGAGGCGGTAAAAGTTGCATGTCGGATCGCTGGAGTCTTCAACCAGCACGGCGTACGCAAACGCGGCATTATCCGGATCGACTCCGCTGAATTCGGAGTCAATCACTGGCGTGAACATCCTGAAGCGAATACGAAACGCATCGCAGAAACCTTCCGCGAAGCTGCTAGAATCGCTGCAGATCACGGCGAACGTCTCGCTGCCGAAGGCGAAATCTGCTGGGCAGGGATGCACAGTTGGCGAGATATGCTCAACTTGCTCGAAGAAGTGGGAATGCCTGAGACACTCGGCTTCCAAGCCGACCTTGCCCACACCTATCTGTATCTTCTGGGCTACAACGCACCAGAACATGCTCTGTTGCACGAGGGCTACACTACCGAGGAATTCTACGCCGCCTATGAGAAAATGACGGACCAACTCCGTCCTTGGACCATCGACTTCCACGTCGCACAGAATGATGGCACCGTCCACGGCGCAGGCAGCCACGACAAGACGGGCAAGCATTGTCCTGCCGATGATCCAAACGGGAAGCTCGACATCGTCCGCTGTTCGCAATACTGGCTGAAAGATTACGCAGAGCGCGGCATTTCTCACATTTGCTGGGATGGCTGCATGTTTCCCAATGCCATGCTGGAGACTCCGGACACTTGGAATACCATCCTGAAGACCATGATACAGGTCCGAGATGCCGTGTGATCGCTACGTGCTTGCGAGTTGATGATTCCGCAGACAGGATTGTCTGCGCTACTCTTCCTGCACTCACAATGGCGTGCATTCCCAGCCCCACCACTCTCTGCTCTCCCTCCTCGCGCACTCGATAGAATTGAATCACCTGAGAAATTTGGGTTTCCAAGTCTTCGAGAGGCGCTAGTCTATGCGATAGTGTCGGCCCGAATTCCAGCGTTTTATCTTAGTAAGCTCCTAGCTCTGATCGGAGCGGGGGTGATTCTGCTCTCTGTGAGTGGAAAATTTACCGCAGCTCAGGAAAATCTCGGTGGTGTCTCTACTTCGCTGGCATCGGTTCCGGAGCGATTCTTTTCGGTTCAGGATGAGGCCGGTTTTCTGTGGCAGTCACTCAGTAACGGCGCGATCTTGGCGGGAGACAGCCAGTATTTTCAATCAGGTCTGAATCTGATCGTCGATGAAGAACCCTTCACTCCACAGAAATCTGAGGCGAAAGAGCCTAGCTCTGGAGCAGAACGCATCTCGGTGAATTTAACAGAAAATCGAACATGGGGTTCGATCACTCGAGATCTGTGGTTTGACACCAAGCGCTCGGCTGTCCGCGTCTGGGATACGGTGACCAATTCCACGCAGAAGGAAAAGTCTGTTACCGTCGTTTTACGCACGACCTATCCATTCTCGTGGCAGAGCCTGCACGGAACTGGAGGTGGACTGATCGACCCGACAGGAGGAGGAACGCTTCAGCCCAGTGACATCAGCCTAGATGTGCATTTCAGTTCTTCGGATGGGAGACAGGATACGATTTTTCTCTTTGGCAGTGAAAAGGGCGGGCAAAGACCTGAGATCAAGGCGTCAAGCAACTCTCGCGAATTACTATTCACGTATCATTTGACAATTCCTCCCGGGCAAAGTCGAGGACTGCTTCACTGGGTCGTTCAGAGAAACGTAACCGATATAGCTCAAGACTCCACAATTCTCGCCCCTCTGATTCAGCGCGGGCAATGGATGGACGCAGGGATCGATCCTGTGAGCAGCTCATTAATTGTCAATCTGACAAAGGATAGCTTTCCCGTGCAGCCTTCTTCCACAACTCATCTCCAGGGATTGGCTGTGCTGAATGAGCTGACGGATCAGTTGGGACTGTACCGTCGAGATGAAGAGATGTTATGGCTCGGGCCTACCAACGGACTTTCAGGGAATCTCTCGCCAAAAGGAAGCGTGACCTTAACAAACAAGACAACGGAGAACGAAGAAACCACGGTTTCAGTCGTTGAGATCGCCGCCATTCAAGGGGGAATCCGACCTCGTTTGTTTCTTCGAGATGGGCGGGTTCTGAAGGGAGAACTAGTCAAGAGCGATCTGTCTTGGACAACGAAAGGTGCCCCCTCGTCCGAATCGCTCGATTTGAATGATATTTATCTCTTACTGCTCAAGATCGATGAGAAAGACGGACAGATCCCCAAGGGAGCGACCCATTATCTGGAGACTGCAGACGGGAATGTAATCGCGTTCTCAGCGACTTCTCCCAAAACTCCGGAGTGGGCCAGTGCTTATGGTC
>JBDHQE010000052.1:0-18128 GCA_039806885.1 Verrucomicrobiales bacterium | reverse complement strand
GAGTCCACTTTGGGCACCAATCTAAAAAGTGGAACCCGAGAATGCGCCCCTTCATTTTGGGCGAACGTCAAGGCGTCCACGTGATCGATCTCAATCGTACCGTTGAGCAACTGGACAAGGCGGGCACTTTTCTCCGCGATCTCGTTTCCCAGGGAAAGCGCGTTCTTTTTGTCGGCTGTAAGCGCCAAGCACAGGATGCTGTGCGAGAGGCTGCTGAGGCGACAGGACAATTTTTCGTAAACCACCGCTGGCTCGGAGGAACGCTTACAAACTTGACCACTGTCCGTAAAAGTATCGGTCGTCTCAGCGCGCTGGAGAATCTGGAGAAGTCTCCCGACTTTAAGAAAATGAGTAAGAAGGAGATTGCTTCACTGAATCGTGAGCGCGAGAAGCTCTTTCTTCGTCTGGCGGGGATACGTGGAATGGAACGACTGCCGGATGCTATGGTGATCGTGGACTCCGCCCGTGAGTACAATGCGATCAACGAGGCTCGAAAACTGAAAATCCCGATTATCGCGATGGTGGATTCGAATGCCGATCCGACTTTGATTAACTACCCTATTGTTGCTAACGACGATGCGATCCGTTCGGTCCGCTCCGTGCTCAAGCACCTGATTACTCCGACCTTGGCGACGCTGTAAGGTTGGGTAACGGAAAATCGTCGATTCCGGGTCGCGAACTGAGACCATTTTAGGGCTTCGGTGACGGCGTAAGGATCGCAATAATTCAATTTTTTACAAAACGATGGCTGAAATTACTGTTGAATTGATCAAAACCCTCCGGGATAAGCTGGGTGCTGGAATGATGGACTGCAAAGCCGCTCTGGTCGAGACGGGCGGAGATTTGGAGGCGGCGGAAGCTCTTCTGCGCAAGAAGGGAGTCGCTGCAGCCGATAAGAAAGCCGGTCGCGCTGCCAATGAAGGAGTCGTCGCCGTGCGTATCCTCGAAGAGGGGCGCACCGGAATTCTGGTCGAAGTGAGCTGCGAAACCGACTTTGTTGCGAGAAATGAGAAGTTCCGTGAAATCGTCGAGGCCATTCTCGACCACATCGCTACTGGACCAGCCGTGGAGACGATTGAGGAACTGCATCAGCAGCCGTTTTCGTCCGATCCTTCACGCACTCTGGAGACTTACATTAAGGAGAAGGTCGGTCAGTTGGGCGAAAATATGGGGCTCGCACGTTTTGTGAACTATAACGTGGGGAGTGCTGGGATCATCGGCTCCTATATCCATCCTGGAGATCGGATCGGCGTCATGGTCGAGCTCGCATATACTAAGCCGGAAACGGCTGCCAACCCGAACGTAGCTGTCTTTTTGAAAGATCTTTCCATGCACATCGCAGCGTCTCAGCCTTTGTGCATCAGTCGTGATCAGGTTCCGGCGGATAAAGTAGAGGCGGAAAAGGACATCTATCGCGATCAGATCAAGGGTAAACCGGAGAACATTGCTGAAAAAATCCTAGAAGGAAAGCTGGGTAAGTTTTATTCCACATGCTGCCTTTTGGAGCAGCCTTTCGTGAAGGACGATTCGATGACGATTCAGAACCTGCTCGACGATCTCTCGAAAGCGACAGGGGATGAGATTCGTATCGTCCGGTTTCATCGCTACGGTGTCGGTGAGCTGGCGAGTGCGTGAGAGAGATGAGACATGTGATTTGACGTGTGATATCCACGATCTAAAAGGCCCGGACTCCCTTGAGAGTCACGGGCTTTTTCGTTGTATGGCGTTTGATGGAACGCAAGCTAATCTTTTGAATCGCGGGAGATCACGTCATTGCGAGAGCAGTAAGCCTTGCCATTTTTGGTGACTTCCTCCATCCTTTCTACATGTCGAATCTTTCTCGTCGTTCTTTCTTAATTCAGTCCGGAGCCGCTGTCACCGCACTTTCTGGAGCGCCCGCGATCCTTTCCAGTGCGGAACCAGGTCGTAAGCTCTCTCTCGCTTGCGTCGGGGTCGGGGGAAAAGGTTGGAGCGATATGATGGAGCTGGCGCCTGGCAATAACATCGTAGCGGTGTGTGACATTGACGAAGAGCGCCTGGACCGAGCGAAGAAGCAGTTCCCCGGCGCAAAGGCATACACGGATTGGCGCAAGCTTCTCGAACAGAAGGGAATCGATGGGGTTATGGTAACGACGCCCGATCACACACACGCTCCCGTCACAGCAACAGCGATGCAACTGGGACTGCATTGTTACACGCAAAAGCCGCTCACTCATTCGGTTCACGAAGCACGAGTGCTGGCCCAGATCGCAAAAGAAAAAGGTTTGATCACTCAGATGGGAATTCAACATCATGCGACCCAGCGGCTAAAAATCGCTGTTCACGCCGTGCGAGAGGACCGCGTGATTGGAAAAGTGCGCGAAGTTCACGTGTGGACTGATCGTCCAGGAAAGTTTTGGCCGCAGGGATTGGATCGTCCGGCTTCTACCGGTAATCCGCCAGCCACGGTTCACTGGGATCAGTGGCTCGGCACGGCTCCGGAGCGCCCGTGGGTGGACAAGGCTTATCACCCCTTCCGCTGGCGTGGCTGGTGGGACTTCGGTACGGGTGTCGCCGGAGACATGGGCTGTCACTTGATGGATCCGATTGTTGATGCCCTACGTCTGGGACCTCCTAGTAAAGTGCGTGCTGAAGGACCGGCTCCTCATCCGGAATCTGGGCCGGAATGGTTGGAGATTTTCTATACCTTCCCCGGTACTGAGTTGACGACGGATTCTCTAACGATTCACTGGTATGAGGCTGGACGGAAGCCTGATTACAAGCTGTTTCAAGCACCTAGCGACTGGGCGGGATCCGACAACGGCGTCGTTTTCATCGGAGAAAAGGGCAATCTGTTCGTCGGCTTTCCCGAGATGCCGGAACTTTTTCCGAAGGCGGACTTTGCGAATTATAAGTGGGCTGATTTGCCTGATACGAATCACTATCAGAGCTGGGTTCAGGCCGTTCGAGACTCGCAGCAGCCTGCGACTCCCTTCTCCTATGCCGGTCCACTTACAGAGACTGTGTTGCTAGGCAACGTCGCCTATCGCAGCGGCATTGAGATCGAATGGGATTCGCCGGGGCTTAAGGTGGTCAACTCCGAAGAAGCAAACCGCTTTCTGAAGCGTGCTTATCGTAGCGGATGGGAAGTCCCGGGTCTGGGTTGAGTAGCGAGCAGGAGAACTCCAAATCGCATACGAGCTTGGTCAGATGAGAACGAATCAGCGTCTGAGCTTGGAAAAGCTTCGACGTGAGCGGGCAGGGGCCTATCTGAGAGCTCGCGTGCTTTCTGCACTTTCGACTGCTCTTCTCGCAGCAGTGATCAATGCAGCGCCTTCGGCGAAGGAGAGGTTTTTTGAGACGAAGATTCGCCCGATTCTCGCCGATCACTGCTACGAATGCCACTCAGTCGAGGCGGGGAAATCGAAGGGCGGATTGCGAGTCGATGATCGCGAAGCGTTACTGAGCGGCGGAGACTCCGGCCCCTCGCTGGTAATAGGCAAGCCAGACGAAAGTCTATTGCTCACCTCCATGCGACACACCGATCCCGATCTGGTAATGCCGCCTGAGAAACCGCGCCTTCCCGATTCCGTCCTGGCGGACTTTGCACGATGGATCGCCGAGGGAGCAGTCGATCCTCGGAAGAAGCTGGAAGGAGGGAAGGGGAAAATCGCTCATGATTTTGAATCTCGGAAGCGGCATTGGAGCTATTTGCCCATCGTCGAACCGGAGATCCCCCTCACAAAGCGTCTCGACTGGCCGACGAGCGATATTGACCGCTTTATCCTTGCAAAACTAGAGGAAAATCACCTATCACCTTCGCCAGATGCGGCTCCGGACGTACTCCGTAGACGTTTGTCTTTCGATCTCACGGGCTTGCCTCCGACGGAGGCCGATGCAGATCGTCCTTGGGAGGAGAGTGTGGACTTGCTGCTGAATTCGGCGGCCTATGCTCCCCACTGGGCTCGACACTGGCTGGATGTTGCCCGCTACGCAGAATCGAACGGCAAGGAGGCAAATCTCATCTACCCGCACGCCTGGCGCTATCGAGATTACGTGATCGATGCCTTCGACAACGATCTGCCATACGATCGCTTTCTCGTCGAACAGATCGCAGGAGATTTGCTCCCGGCGAAGAACGATGGGGAACGCGCACGACTTCTGACTGCCACGGGCTATCTTGCGATAGGACCAAAAAATTTAGCGAGCCAAGTACCGGAGCAGTTCACCGCCGAACTGATCGATGAGCAGATTGATTCGTTCTCCCGCGGACTTCTCGGCGTATCGCTGGCATGTGCCCGTTGTCACGACCACAAATCGGAGCCGGTCACGATGGCTGACTACTACGCTCTGGTAGGGATTTTCAAAAGTACCGACACGCGATACGGCACCTGGGTGGACACGGAGAACAATCAAGGCGGGCATCTGGTCCGACTACCGAATTTGCCCGGACAGATCATTCTGACACCTTCACTCTCGAAGGAAGCCCTCGCCGAGGTGCGAGCACGTCTCGCTCAACTAAACGAGGATGAAAAGTTGGCGAAAAAGAAGGCGGAAGAGGGCCGGAAAAGCGGAACCGATCCGCAAAAGGTGTTCAATGCCGCACTGAGTGAGGCCCTGCGCATCTATTGGTCTCGCGGGCCACTGGTCGGCCAGTTGGAGACTGTGGACGATACGGGCAAGGCTCTGCCGCTCTGCATGGGGGTGGTGGAAGCGGCAAAAATGTGCGATTCTCCCCGCTATGATCGTGGTGATCTGCTTCATCCCGGTCAGCTCATTCCTCGTGGAGTCCCCTCGCTTTATGGTCTGAGCACAGAGATCCAGGCTCCGGAGGGAAAAAGCGGACGATTACAATTAGCTCGCTGGATCATCGATCCGGAGAATCCACTGACGGCACGGGTGATTGTCAATCGCACTTGGTCGCACCTTTTCGGAGTCGGATTGGTGGAGACGGAGGATGACTTCGGGCGCACGGGCGCGGCTCCCAGTCATCCGGAACTACTCGACTTTCTCGCCAGTCGCTTTCGCCACAATGGATGGTCAATCCGCTGGCTGATTCGGGAGATTCTACTCTCGCACACATACAGACAGAGCTCGTTTTGGAGGCAAGACGCCTTCGAGGCGGATCCCGACAACCGACTCCTGTGGCGTGTCAACAAACGACGACTCGAGGCCGAGGCCATCCGCGATTCCATGCTCGCCGCCTCCGGAGAACTCGATGTGCGTCCGGCTCGTGGTTCGCTGGTAGCGACACTGCCCATTCAATCTGCCGGGATGGTTCCCCTGAATCGCTCCTTGCCGAAGGATCTCGATGGCTCCCTGCATCGTTCGATCTACCTGCCGATTCTGCGGGATCAGTTGCCCGAGGTGCTTCAGCAATTCGACTTCGCCGAACCCAGCCTCGTCGTTGGCCGACGCGACACTACCTATGCAGCACCACAGGCGCTGTATCTGATCAACAGTGACTTCGTCATCGCTCGAGCCACCGCCTTGGCGAGGCGAATTCTGGAGGTCGCACCTGATCGAGAGGCTCGCATCGAAGCCGCTTATCGGTATTGTCTCAGTCGCAAGCCCCTCGCATCGGAGATAGTGCTCGCACAGAAATTCATTCAGAATGCGAAGGATAGTGATCTATCGGTCTGGCAGGATTTTTGTCAGGCCTTGCTCGCCAGCGCGGATTTTCGTATGATCGACTGAGTGTATTCCTTCTGTTTCGCCTCATGGATTCTCCGCTCAGTCTCTCTCGCCGTGCGCTTCTCAAGCGATCTTCGCTCGGTCTCGGTTGGCTCGCTTTCTCCGCTCTGACGGCACGAGATGTTAAAGCTGCTACTTCCCTAGGTGTGCCAAAAGTTAGAACTCACTTTCCGGCCCGAGCGCGCAGAGTAATCGTGCTGACGATGCGAGGCGGGCCTTCCCACGTCGATTTACTCGATTACAAGCCGGATCTGGAACGCTATTCTGGCAAGCCATCAACACGAGGAACAAATGCGCAGGGAGCGAATCTTCTCGGACCGGTGCATCCCTTCCGGCGCTATGGCGAATCTGGTCTGCACATGACTAGTCTGCTACCTCGGATCGGAGAGCACGCCGACGATCTCTGTGTGATCAATTCCATGCACACTGATGTGCCGAATCACGCGCCAGCGGTCGTGCAAATGCACACCGGCAGCTTTCAGTTCGTCCGTCCCTCACTCGGAGCTTGGACACTCTACGGGCTGGGGAGTGAAAACGAGAATTTGCCCGGTTTTATTACCTTGAATCCTCCCGCTGGTGATGGCGGATCACGCAATTATGGCAATGCCTTTCTCCCGAGTGTTTGCCAAGGGACACGGTTAGGGACAGGGCAGCTTCCGGGGCTGTATTCGCTGTTTTTCAAGAATTCTGACCTAGCTGATTCCGGGATCAGAAATCTAGAAAATACATCTCGGAGCAGTGCGCAGCAGCGCCGACAGCTCGATCTGATCCGCGAGATGAATGAAGCCCGTCTCGCGAGGGAGCCACATCAGCCGGAGGTCGAAGGAATGATCGAGAGCTTCGAGCTAGCCTTTCGTATGCAAATGGAGGTACCGGACGTCCTCGACATCGAAGCAGAATCGCAGGAAACGCTCGATCTTTATGGTGTAGGGCAGGGGAGGGATGATCGCTTTGCCCGTCAGTGTATTCTCGCCCGACGCTTGGTAGAGAACGGAGTGCGATTCGTCGAAGTCGCCTCGCCTCTGGATTGGGATCATCACACGCTGATTTCGCAAAATTTGCCGAAAAGTTGTGCCGCCGTCGATCAGGCGACGGGCGCTCTGCTCACTGATCTGAAGAGGCGTGGAATGCTAGAAGACACGCTGGTGATCTGGGGAGGCGAATTCGGGCGCACCCCCTACGCCCCTGGACTCGATGGCCGCGATCACAATCATAAGGGCTTTTCTCTCTGGATGGCCGGAGGCGGAGTCAAGGGCGGTATCAATTATGGCGCGACTGACGAGATCGGGTACGAAGCGGTGGATAATCCCATGCACATTCGGGACTGGCACGCCACCGTCCTGCACTTGTTAGGACTAGACCACACACGACTCATTTACACCTACGGAGGTCAAGAATTTCGGCTGACCGACAATGGCGGGCAAGTCGCGAAGGAAATTCTTATCTGAGAAATGCTGTCTGCTCGAAATGGTTGAGATTTCAGTTGCATGAAACCCTCTTTGATCCGAGACCTGACCCTGTTTAGTCTCGGGATTTCTGTGCTGATAATGGATCGGACGTCGCTTGAGGCTGTCGAACCCTGTCGGATTCGGGTGGTCGATGCGGAGAATGGCTGGCTCGTGCCCCTAGTCGAGCTGCGCACGGTGAATCAGGTTTCCTTTTACACCGATAATGCGGGCGTCGTCGCGTTCGATCTGCCAGAACTGATGGGACAGGAAGTCTGGCTGAGCGTCGAAGCCGATGGATACGAGCGATCACCGGATGGATTCGGCTATCGGGGCTTCCGCTTTCGCCCTCGTCCCGGTGGGGAAGAGCAGATCGCAGTGCATCGAACGATCCTCGCTCAGCGATTCGGGCGACTCACCGGAGCGGGCCTCTTCGGAGAGAGTCAAAAGACAGGCAGTTTTCTTGATTGGAAGGAGGGCGGAACGCTCGGCTCGGATAGTGTGTATTGCATTGCGTATCAAGGGCGCTTGCGTTGGCTCTGGGGTGATACGCTATTGTCGCGCTATCCTCTGGGACTGTTTCACACGCCCAGCGCCACTACGTCATCGAAGCCGCTGGAGAGCTTTCAACCGCCCTTGCGACTTCGTTTCGACTATTTTCGCGACGCAGAAGATCGCCCGAGAAATGTAGCGAATCTTTTTCCAAAAGATCCCGGACCCACTTGGCTCACGGCCCTTGTTAGCCTGCCCGATCATGAGGGCAGGGAACATCTGGTCGCCAGCTATGCAAAAATCGAGGCCCCACTGACAGCTTATCGCATCGGACTCTGCGAGTGGGATGAGAAAACCGAAAACTTTCTCCCGGGTGCGATTCTCTGGGATCGCGAGAGTGGAAGGCCGAAGCCTGATTTACTACCGGAAGGTCATCCCACCCTGTGGATAGATCCCGCAGATCCAGAGGGACGACGCTGGCTGCTGCTGGGCGATCCATTTCCCCGCATGAAAGTGCCTGCGCGCTATGAAGCCTGGCTCGATTCGACTCAATGGGAGGCAATCTCTGCCCCGGAGTTCTTGCTAGACGCTGAGGGAAAGGAAATAAAAGTCCATCGTGGCTCCATCGCCTGGAGTCCATATCGCAGGCGTTGGACCGTGATTTTGTGTCAGATTGGTGGGGAGCCCTCGATGCTCGGCGAACTCTGGTATGCCGAAGCCGATTCACCTCTCGGGCCGTGGGGGACCGCTGTGAAAGTTCTGAGTCATCGCAAGCTCACCTTCTACAACCCGCTCCAGCATCCGGAGCTACTCCCGGAAAATGCACCTTTTCTCCTCTTCGAAGGCACCTACACGCACACCTTCTCTCCCGATCCCCGACAAACGCCGCGTTACGATTATAATCAAATTCTCTACCGACTCGATCTCGATGATCCACGTCTGTCTCCCGCGCAGAGGAAGCACTCCGAATCACTGCCCAATCCGACCACCCGAAAGTCGGGTGATGAGTGAATCGAGAATCTCCTCGCAGGCTTCATCGAGCGAAGGCTCTGATGCGGAGGCGATGCGATCCGTCCCTTCTAGCAGATAGGGGGTCAGTGCATAAATCGGCACACAGGCAGCGGAGCCGTCACGCATGATCGCTCCGACGACACGCTCTTTCTCTCCGGTGCGGAGAATCATCAGAGGCTCGATAGGAGAATCTGGTTTCACATCGAATTCATAGGCGCACAGCGGTCGCTGCCATCCGGCGGAAGTCATCGCCGGATGAGCGATTTTCCAGATCGTCCCTTTCTGGGCACGGTCGTTTTGAGTGAGTAATTCGATAGATGAAATGAGGAAATCGGCGTCTTCGACCGGCAGTTTCACCGTCGGGGAGCGCTTGATTAGAGATTCGCTCAATGAGGTCAGCGCCCTGCCGGAGGACGAGCGGCCCCTCCTACCCAGAGAACGCGGCCCCCGGATTTCAGATAATCGGCGAGATGCCTGTCGAAGTCTTTCGTGTTGAGACTGTGATAGTTCGCGAACTGACTCGCGACCACGATCACCAGAGGAACTTGATCACTCACAGGAAAACCTTGGCTGAGCATATCACGCAGATCGAGACTGACGACAGATCGCCCCCGCTGCTCTAGGCTACGCAGAATCGCGACAGAAGTCACTCGACTGGAGAATCCCAGCATCGCTCCGTTCATCGCCCAAGTTGGCTCACAGACGACCCCGATGGCTCCGTTCTCCGTCTGATCGAGCGGGCGATAGATCGGTTCGAAGAGGGCCTCTTCATTCAATTGGCGCTCTGAGATAATTTTTGCGACCCCAGCTTCATAGTCGGATTGAATCTCCGGCGTAATGGCGGGTGCGATCCCGGCTTTCACGAATCGTTGCGCTACCGCTAGATCCCGGAGAGTCCGAGCCACAGCCCAGGCTCCGAGTTCGCCGATTTGCTTCCACAATTCTGTGCGGCCAGCGTCGTCCTTCGTCTCCACCCATGCAGCCGCCCCTTTGAGAATCGGTACACCGCGGGAGTTACAGAACGCGGCACCTTCCTGGCCGTAGAGCATCATCTCTGTCAGCGACGCCCTAGCATCGCGTCCATCATCGGGGAGAAGAAAGCGATCCACCGTCTGATCGAACACCTGATCACCGCCCGCCGTATTGCGAGCGGACCAGGAGAGATCGAGCAGAGCAGCGATCTCAGAAAACGTGCCGCTACCCTTGGGGAGCTTCAAATCCCAATCCGCCCAGCCATAGGTGGCGGTATGCACCAGCGGATCGTGATTGCATGCAGCCATATCGGCGACACTGTGGGAGTAGGAAGCGATCCAGTGTGCCAAGTGCGCTGGATTTTCCTCCTTCAGCGCCTCCATGATCTCGATAAAGGACGCCACGATCCCTTTTTCCGAATGCAGTCCATAGCGCACTTTGATTCCTTTCGCGTTCAGACGCTCGACCGCGATCTCGCCGATCTCCTCTGGCAGAAATGGATCGAAGCTATCGGGATAATGACTGGATCGCAGCACTGCCGCATCCTCGATTTGAGGAGTGAAAGTCGCACGCAAGTCCGCGGGAAGTCGCTTCAGAATCGCACGCATTACATCATCGTGCCCCCCTCCCCAAGCAAAGGCGGAGTGCGGAAGCACAGATAGCCCGACAGCGAACAATGCGAGACTCAGAAAAAGAAGACGAAAGCGCATGGGGAAAGGCGTAAATCTACTGAGAAACAGAATACACTTAACAGAAAAAAATTTCACATCTGGAAATCACGCGTGTGCGGAGGAAAAGGACTGGTAAACTGAGCGAATTCCGTGCTTTCATGCTCTGGATAATGATTAGGCCTTGGATTTCCTTAGTTCTCCCGATTTGTGTTGTCTCGTCCATTTCGTTGCAGGCAAGAGACCCTCTGTATAAAATCGAGCAGACGGTGGCAACGCAGGGTTTCGATGGCAAAACCTGCTGGGTCCATGCCCGGGCGGGAGCGATTCCACCGCATAGGGCTGGAAATGAATCCGATCTCCCTCTGGTCGTGATGACGCTACAAAAGCTCGATATCCGGGGATCAGATGTCTTTTTTGGGATTCACACGATGCGCAGTGACGATCTCGGGGCCACTTGGAGTACACCGGTGGAACACCCAAATTTCGCTCGTCAGCCCTTTTCTTGGGAGGGGCAGGACGGTCTCGAGATCACGGTATGCGACTTTTATCCCCGATGGCACCGGGCTAGCGGGACATTGCTCGGCACGGGCCACACCGTGATCTATGAAAACGGCCCGGTGAAGAAAGAGCGACCTCGGGAGACTCCATACTCAGTTTACGATGTGAAAAAGAATGACTGGTCGCCTTGGCAATCTCTGAAAATGCCGGACGAGCCAAAATTCGTGAACGCCGGAGCGGGTTGCGTCCAGCGCTTCGACCTCGACGATGGCACTATCCTGCTGCCGATTTATTACAAGGAGCCAAGTGCCACGCAGACCTCTGTCACGGTGGTTCACTGCTCCTTCGATGGCGAAAAGATGCACTATCTAGAACACGGCAGCGAGCTGACTGTGCCAGTGGATCGTGGCTTGGGGGAGCCATCACTGACTCGTTGGAAAGGCCGATTTTATCTGACTTTGCGCAATGACCAGAGCGGCTACGTGAGCGTCGGGGACGACGGATTACATTTCTCCGATCCGACCCCGTGGTGCTTCGACGACGGCGAAAATCTCGGGAACTACAATACCCAACAGCATTGGGTCGCGCATTCGGAGGCTCTATTCCTGGTCTATACTCGTCGCGGTGCAGGCAATGACCACGTTTTCCGCCATCGCGCCCCGCTTTTCATCGCCCGCGTCGATCCGGAAACGCTGCGCGTCATTCGCTCTAGCGAGCAAGTTCTAGTGCCCGAGCACGGCGCCCGACTCGGAAATTTCGGCGTCACCGATGTCAATGAAAACGAGACCTGGGTAACCGCTGCCGAATGGATGCAGGCACCGGGGCGCAAATACTCCGATCCTTCGTCTCTGATCGCCCGGGGTGCCAACAACCGGATCTGGGTGTCGAAAATCAAATGGAAAAGTCCAAATCAACTCGCAAAATAACTCGGATCCTTCCGATGAAACAAAGCTCTCTCCTCTGTGCTCTCGTCGTCCTCTCGACGACACTTCTCCTGATGGAATTCAGCCACTCCGCTGAATCGCAGCCCAACATCATTCTGATGATGGGAGATGATCACGGCTGGGAGGAGACGGGCTACAACGGCCACCCTTATCTCAAGACTCCCGTATTGGACGAGATGGCAGCGACTGGAGTTCGGCTGGAGCATTTCTACTCGACTCATCCGAGCTGCTCCCCGACTCGGGCCGGATTTCTGACCGGGCGTCATCCGAATCGCATGGGCACTTTCATCCCCAACATGTCTTTCCGCCCAGAGGAAATCACCATCGCACACCTCGCGAAGCAGGCGGGATACCAATGTGGGCATTTCGGCAAATGGCACGTCGGTCCCGTCCGAAAGGATTCTCCCGTCAGTCCACTCGCGATGGGATTCGACGAAAGTCTCGCTCACGACAATTTTTTTGATCTCAATCCGACCTTCTCCCGAAATGGGGGAGCGCCAGAAGTCTTTAAAGGAGAGAGTTCCGCCATCCTCGCGGACGAAACGATCCGTTACATTGACAAAGTTCACGCCGAGGGAAAACCCTTCTTTGTCGTACTCTGGTTCGGCTCCCCGCACGAGCCCTATCAGGGTCTGCCCGAGGATCTTGCTCTGTATGATGAACTTCCCGCGAAGTATCCCGAACCTATGGTGAAGCTGACTTCGGTTACGACAGGTCTGGAGGTAAAACGTCCCCTAGGCGAAGTCCTACGCGAGCGCTACGCCGAGATCACCGCCATGGATCGCGCCATCGGCACCTTGCGAACTCATCTGAAAGATTCCGGACTGCGCGATAATACCATCGTCTTTTACTGTGGAGACAATGGCACCTCCGCCGATGGCCTTCTCAAGTCGCCGCACCGTGGAAAAAAAGCTGATCATTATGAAGGAGGCGTGCGCGTGCCCGGCGTCTTCGAATGGCCTGCCCGCGTTCCTGAACCAACTACGGTCACGCTACGTGCCAGCACCAGCGACATCCTGCCGACGCTCGCCGATATCATGGGCGTGCCCGTCCCGAATCGTCCACTCGACGGGATCGATCTCGTCCCGCTCTTGTCAAAGCAAGTCTCGCAACGCCCCTCTCCCCTGTTTTTCTGGAGCTTTAATCTCCCGGCCCTTGAGAAGCAAAATCCAGAACCCTACATCGATCCAGAACTGCAAAAGGGGACGACTCCACTGCTGAAACTGACTCCCGACGGGCAGGCCACGCGCAATTTCAAGAACTTTCGTCTCCCACTGCCGATTACGAAAGTAGACTACACCGGCACCCGAGCCGTAATCGACGGCGATTACAAGCTGATCATTCTTCGTGATAAAAAAGTCGGTAAGGAAATTCGCGAACTCTACAATCTCGAAGCCGATCCCGGAGAAACCACGGATTTGGCGGCGAAACATCCGGATCTGGTGAAGTCGTTGGATCAGAAAATGCATTTGTGGCAGGACTCTGTGCTCAACAGTCTGACGGGAGCGGATTATTCCAAATAAGCTGGCATCGACGAGTTCCCTGACTATTCTGCCTTTCCATGATTCCCATCGATCTCAACGGTAAGACCGTTCTCGTCACTGGTGCCTCTCAGGGCATCGGATCCGCCATCGCCCGCACCTTTCATCGAGCCGGAGCCGATGTTGTCGTGAATCACTATGGCTCTCCCGCCACGCAGGCGGACGCGGACGCGTTGGTCGCCGAACTCAACGCATCGCGTCCCGGCAGCGCCCGAGCCATCGCCGCCGATGTGTCGAAAGCAGATCAGGTGAAGACGATGATGGAGCAAGCCCGCGAGTGGCGTGGCGGCATCGATTTTCTCATCAACAACGCCGCCATCATCCGCGACCGGACGATTGCGAAAATGAGTCATGAAGAATGGGATTCCGTCCTCGCTGTGAACCTGAGCGGCGTCTTTCACTGCTGCCAGAGCGGACTGGAAATCATGCGCGACGGCGGAGCCATCGTCAGTTTCGGCAGCATCGCAGCAATCCAGGGCTTCTATGGTCAGGCCAACTACGCCGCAGCCAAGGCCGGGGTGCTCGCTATGATGCGCGTCCTCAGTCGAGAAGCGGCTCGTCGCGGCATCCGGGTCAACGGCGTCGCGCCCGGAGTCATCGACACGTCCATGGCCGCAACCATTCCCGAATCCGTGCGCGAAGAGATGCTCAAAAATGTTCCGCTGAGGCGCTTTGGCACCGTTGAGGAAGTCGCCAACGTGATCCTTTTCCTCTGCTCACCGCTCGCCTCCTATGTAACAGGACAGACCATCGAGATCAACGGAGGCTGGCGAGGATGAGTGCTTTCTTCGTTGAGAAAGCGAATTTCCTCGTCATAATCTTCTGAGAATTTCTATTCCACAACGATGCCAGTCAGTGCATTCCCTCAATTCATCAGGTAGATTGCTAGAAAAATCGTGTCGCTCTTGAGACTGAATGGAAGAATCAGATCAACTCGGGCGAGGATCGAGTTACGGAGCATCAACCATCCACATGAGCAAGCTTATTCCCAAGATTGAGGGTGGGGGCGGAGGTGGATGTCCAATCCTTATATTCGGGATAAACAGCACACTGTATGACGAAAATTGTTAATATTGCAGAGGCCAATCCTAGCGAAGACCTTCTGACAAAAGCTCAGGGGCCGTACTCCACGATACTTGCCGATCCACCTTGGCAATTCCAGAATCGAACGGGCAAAGTTGCGCCCGAACATCGCAGGCTCCTTCGCTATCCCACGATGGAGTTGAAAGAAATCATGGATCTGCCAGTTTCACGGATTGCCGCCGCTCAATCGCATCTGTATCTCTGGGTTCCGAACGCTCTTCTGTTAGAAGGACTCAAGGTTCTGAAAGCTTGGGGATTCACCTATAAAACGAATATTGTCTGGTACAAAGTTCGAAAGGATGGCGGACCGGACGGTAGAGGCGTCGGCTTCTATTTTCGCAATGTGACAGAATTATTGCTGTTCGGAGTCAAAGGCAGTATGAGAACTCTCCGTCCCGGTCGAACCCAGGTGAACTTGTTCCATACTCGGAAACGCGAGCACTCCCGAAAGCCCGATGAAGTCTTCGATATTATTGAGAGTTGTTCACCGGGACCATATCTGGAGCTGTTCGCACGATTTGCCCGGTCAGGTTGGGATCAATGGGGCAACGAAGATGTGGAGGAAAACTCGTTCCGTGGTGTCGCCAAACGAAGAGGTCACGGAGACGGAGATCAGGCAGATCCGCAGCTGCTTCTGTTCGAACCCCCTAAAGGCTATAGTGGAAAGTAACAGAAATCTTTTGTCTCTGGAATTTGCCCTAGGAAGCGGAGTATGGTAAATGAACTGTTAGAGAAGGCCTAGAATATAGGACTGATCGCACGCAATCCGATGTGTTTCCCACGCATGGGAAGAAGACCTGTAGGGGCACTTTCGGCGGCAGATGGTTAGTATTTCTTCAAAAACGATCCATGAACACCCCTCACCCCAATCGTCGACAATTCCTGCGGCAGGCCGCTCTTTGTCTCCCTTTTGTCGCCGTACCCCACGCTGCCTTCGGTGCATCGGAGACCAATCCGCCCAACTGGACGATAGGCTGCCTCAATCGTCCGTGGGTGAAATGGAGTGCGGACGAGATGCTCGATGGAGTGAAGGCGGCGGGTTACAGGGTCGTAGGTCTGCAAACGCCGACTTCCAGTGATCCTTTCGTCGCGTCCGTAGCCAAGCCCGAGTATCTGGAGGCGCTCAAAGAGAAGATCGCCGTTCGCGAACTCACGGCGATCCAAGGTAGACTGCAAACCAAGGATGCGGCACCCTATGAGGAGGCAGTGGCCGACATCCGCCAACAGATCGAAAATGCCAAGACGCTCGGCCTGCCGACTCTGATCAATACTGGTAGCGGCAAGCCCGAGCGCTATGAAGCTTGGTACAAACTGATGGCCTATGGCGCGGAGTATGCCGCCGATAACGGCATCCAACTCGTGATCAAACCGCATGGCGCCGTTTCCGCTACTGCGGCTGATATTCTGATGTGCCTCGAAAAAATCAATCATCCGAACGTCAGCGTCTGGTACGACGCGGGCAACATCATCTACTACACCGGTTTAGATCCCTTGCAGGAATTGGAGCCGATCATCTCCCATGTCACGGCTTTCACGGCAAAGGACTGCGCGGCCAAGGGAACCGATGTAATGATTCAGTTGGGCACGGGAAAAGTGGATTTTGCCGCAATTTTCCGCCGACTGAAGAAAGCGAACTTCAACGGTCCTATTATGCTCGAGACCTGTGCGCTGACGGAAGCAGCAGCTGAAACGACCGCCAACGCAAAAGCGAATCGCCTCTATCTCGAGTCGGTGCTTGCGGATCTCTGATGGTCGCTAGTGACGCGGGTCAGTCTTCAAATATAGAATTTCATTGCATCCGCCTAAGTGAGTCGGTGACGGAGAGAAATTCCCGCAGAAGCATCTCCAAGACATCAGCGACAGCGATAAACTTGCAGGGAGGAACGATTTCCATGGTTCGGTCGTGAATCCGCAACGAGTGACCTTGCAACGATCGAAGGCCGAGGCGTCCAGAACTGCGTAATCTTACCGAGTGCTATGGTGCTTGCAACATTACTTGACAAAACTTTTGCTCAATACTCGCCCATGGTTGTGTATCGTAAAGAAATATCGCATAATCTCAATCACCTCGGTTCGGTGAAGTATCTCATTGAGACACAGATCCGCAAACTGGATCGCTGGGACGAAATTGATACTAGTGACGCACGACCAAGGCGATAGAAAACTCTACTTCTGCGCCTGAGGGGAGAGGTCTCGGTTAGACGCTTTCCTTGGAGAGCCAGATCAGTTAACGCGCTTCAGGGCGGTCATGGTTAAATTTTAGTATCAGCAAACAGCGCAATCGCGCCTTTTAGAGGCATAGCTGAGGCTTGAATTGCTGAAAAATTATTCTAGAGTGACTTTGATGATTATTGTTGTGCGCTATTTTATGTCCAGTCTTGTACGCCACGATTCGTCAAATAGCAAGTTGTATTATGTTTTGTCGTCTCGTGCGAAGCTCTCTATATAAAATCAATCTCACATCCCAGATTCTGGCCCGTATGAAATCCCTAAACAAAACTAAAGTAGTCATGAGAATTAGGAAGCTAGTTTCAGGAGCCCCTCTCATGTGTCTCCTTCTCTCCACCACGATGCTGTGCGCACAGGATATTGAGCGTCGAGGACGGGGCACGAGGGATCGTCCCTCTGTTGATATTCCTCCCTCGATGCAGCAGGCCCAGGATCTTGAGGCCGATATACGCGCGGGAGAAGAGATCTTCAAAAAGATGGAGGAAATCCATAACACGCAAGGCCGGAAAGCAGCCGATCAGTTCATGGCGGATTTGCAAAAACGAGAAGATGCGAAGCAGAAGGGGATTCAGATATTGGAGTATATGCGATCTGTATCTACATCGGAGGCGGAGAGAGTGGAGATAGGGGAAGCAATTAAGAAGGGACGTGAAATGTTGAAATCTGAAGAATCCCAAAAAAGTAGAGTGTTGCAAAAGCTGCGTGGAGGTGGATCTACTGGGCAAAGTGAACCCTCGTCAGCTGAGGCTAGGAGCTTTATCACTGGGGCAGGATCAAAAATGCTTCGCGTACCCGGGAAAGACGATTACTTGGGCGAAACGGAAGTCACTCAAGCGCAATGGGTTGCTATAATGGGGCGAAAAACCAGAGTGATGGAAACCTACATAAACCCTAGTGAAATCTTGGGGGAAAACAGGCCGGTAGTCGGTGTTGATAGAGGTGATGCCTTAGACTTCTGCCGTCGTCTGACGCGATTGGATCAGGAGAGCGGGAGCTTGCCTAAGGGATACAAATACGATCTCCCATCCGGGAGCTTATGGGAATATGCCTGCCGTGCGAACTCTACTGAAAAGCTTTCTGACGCAGAGATTGATGCGATTGCTTGGACTTCGAAGAACTCGGGTGGAGAGAGTCATTCCGTTGCTTCGAAGTCGGCGAACGCTTGGGGATTCTACGATATGCTGGGGAATGTCGAGGAGTGGGTTAGTCAGCTGCATCCTGATAGAGAGAATGGTGCGGGGTTTAGTGCCACACGAGGAGGGTGCTGGTATGCCGGAGAGGGTACGAGTAGTTATTGGCAACCGGATGCCTGCGGTTGGCGTTATCCTATGACCAAGACTATTTATATCGGATTTCGTGTGGCTGCCGTTCCGATTCGATAGAGCAGATGAGTTCTCCATCCCTTTGTCCGTGAATCTTTTATGTTATGCGATCAGGACGGCGAGATCAGTACCGTGTTTTTCTGATAAGAGTAAGTGCACCTTTGTAATCCGTAACTACTCAGGTCTCCCCGCACGGGCGAGTTGTTGGCCGAGAGTTTGAGGATCTTCAACCATCAGTGTGATCCTC
>JBDHQE010000333.1:0-2868 GCA_039806885.1 Verrucomicrobiales bacterium | reverse complement strand
AAGGCAGCCAGGTAGATCGATAATCTCTAGCTGCCGACCGTGCGGCGTGTAAAAAGTCCCGCGCTTGATCGAGACTGTGACTCCAGAGTAGTTCCCTACTTTCTCCGCTGTCCCGCACAGTGCATTGAACAGAGTCGTCTTTCCTGCGTTGGGATTCCCGGCCAACGCCACCGTCTCGGCAGGCGACTCCATAACAGTGCAGAATCAGGCCATTAGGCCATTAGGCCGCCGCCACCTTGACTTGATCCGCAAGGATGCGACTGAGAGCGAGACGAGTGCCGCAGACGGAACAAATCAGATTTCTCCCTGTCGCCAGTTTGCGAACGTAGAGCGATTCGCAGAAACCGAGACGGCGAAGCTGTTCGCAGGCTGGACCTTCGATTTTACGAATCTGAAAATCAATGCCGACTTGAGCTTCCGCGAGAGATTGGAGACGCTCCGCGCTGGATGGATATACGGTGTTTTGCGCCATGAGAAGACCTTTGTGCAATTGAGACACAATTGCAACAAGAAACAGGAGACAAAGCGACGTTATTCAGAAATTAGTTGAGCAATGCCGAAATTGAAGGCTCCACCTACTTACAGTGAGGCGATTACTTCGATTTCAATTAGGGCGCCGAGAGGGAGTGCGCCGACCTGTACCGTGGACCGCGCAGGACGGTGCCCGGCCATTGCCTCACCGTAGAGTTGGTTGACGACAGGGAAATCAGTGATGTCCGCGAGGAAGATCGTGGTCTTGGCGACATGAGCCAGTGAGATGCCCTGCGAGGCCAGAACAGCGGTGATATTGGCGAGCACTTGTCTCGTCTGCTCTTCGATGCCGCCGGGCACGAGTTTCATCGTAGCCGGGTCGAGTGGAATCTGGCCGGAGCAAAACAGCAGATCACCGATGCGAGCTGCATGGGAATAGGGACCGACGGCAGCCGGGGCATCGGGAGAATTCAGGAGTACGGGTGTGTTTTCCATAAGAGTAGCAAATAAGTGAAACTGATCCGATAGATTCGTCCGATTCGATCTATAATCCAAAAAATTCAGTCTTTCGAGCTTTTTGGATCGAGAGCGTCGCGGAGTCCGTCACCGAGGAAGTTCAGGCTGAAAAGAGTGGCCCCGAAAACGGCAGCGGGATAGATGAGCAGACCGGGATCGCTGGACATGAGGTCGGCTCCTTCCTTGATGAGCGATCCCCAACTGGCATCCGGTGGCTGCACGCCGAGTCCGAGAAAGCTGAGGATGGCCTCCAGTCTCATCACGGCGGGGACGGTGAGAGTGGTGTAGACGACGACGGGGCCGAGGGTGTTCGGGATGATGTGGCGGAATAGGATGCGGCTCTGCGAGAGTCCGAGGCTGCGGGCGGCGTCGACAAATTCCTGTCGCTTCAGCGAGAGCACCTGACCGCGCACGATGCGCGACATGGTCAGCCATTCCACCGCACCGATACAGACGAAGAGCAGCCAGAGCTGATTGCCGAAATAGGTGGTGAGGATGATCACGATGATCATGAAAGGCAGGGCGTAGAGGATATCGACAAAGCGCATCATGGCGGAGTCGATACGCCCACCGGCGAAGCCCGAGACGGCTCCGTAGATCATGCCTATGGTCAGCGAGACGAAGGTCGCGAGAAAGCCGACTGCTAGGGACATGCGTCCGCCGTAGAGGATGCGGGAAAAGACATCGCGTCCCAGCGGATCGCTGCCGAGCAGGTAAAAGAGGGACTGGCCCTCGGCTGTCGTGGCGCGAGAGAGGGCTCCGAGCGACTGCAACTCCGGATGAGTGGCGTTCGGATCCGGAATACCGGGCACGAGGGGCAGGAGGAAGCTGACGAGGACGATCCCGACCAGAAAGCACAGACTGGCCATGGCGAGCGCGTTCTTTCGCAGTCGCAGCCAGGCGTCGCGGCTGAGTGAGCTGCCTCTCTCCATGGTCGCAGCATTCGCGTCTCTTCGGGACGAGGGCGGAGCGAGTGTGGAGTCTGGACTGTCAGCCGGAGGCATCGTGAGAAAAGGGTAAAGGGGGAGAGAAGGGCGTTCTTTTGTGTTCGGGTTTTTCGGATTCGGTTTTCCTATTTACCTGCCCGAATTCGGGGATCGAGCCAAGCCTGGACGACGTCCACGACGAAGTTCATGATGAGGATGAGCACGGCGAAGACAGTCACGGTGCCATTGATCAGCCAGTAGTCGCGATTGGTCGCTGCCTTGATGAAATGCTGTCCCAGACCGGGGAGATTAAAGACGGTCTCGACGACGAAGGAGCCGCCGAGCAACCCGGCGAGAGCAGGCCCGAGGAACGCGACGACGGGCGAGATGCCACCTCGGAAAGCATGTTTGAAAAGAATCGTCAGGGGCGCGACTCCCTTCGCCTTCGCTGTCCGGATGAAATCTTGGCTCAATACGTCGAGCATGGCTCCTCGCGTCAATCGGGCGATGTAAGCTGAATCGTAGAGTCCCAGCGTGACAGCTCCTAGGATCCAGGCCGTGCTGCCCTCCCAAAAGGCGACATCGAACCAGCCGAGCCGCAGTCCGAAAATCTCGCCCAGCAGAGGAGCGATGACGAAGGTGGGTAAACAGATCCCGATCAGTGCCAGCGTCATCAGGCTATAGTCCACGGCAGTATTCCGTCGTGCTGCAGCGAAAACGCCCACTGGGATGCCGATGACGAGGGCGATGAACAAGCCGGAAATCCCTAGGGTGAAGGAGACGGGAAAGCTCTCGACGATGACCTCATTGACCGTGAATCCTTTGTTCCCGAGCGACGGCCCTAGATCGCCGTGGATCAGGCGGTCGAGGTATAGGCCGTATTGGACGATCAGCGGCTGGTCGAATCCGTAGGCCTTCTGCATCTGTTCGATGAGATGAGGCGGGGTTTTTTTCT
>JBDHQE010000051.1:0-18388 GCA_039806885.1 Verrucomicrobiales bacterium | reverse complement strand
TACAGCCCGGACTTCAACCTAATCGAACGGCTCTGGCAGCACTTCAAAAGCCACTTTCTTGCTGGCTACCTCGCAAAGACCGGAGAAGAACTCACGCAGAAGCTCATCGATTCCATCCGTATACTCCTGCACGACGCCAAGACGGTACAGTCGGTTTGCCGATCCCATAGCGAATAGACGAAAACACTTTTGAGAAAGGGTCTAAGCCATTCGTAGATCGTACGGGACAGATTATTTTCGCTTGAAAGCTCGAATCTGACAGATGACCCAGATTCGATACTTAGCATAAGTCCCTCCGAGCACAGATTACGAAATAATTCGGTGCGCTTGCAGCATCCGGTGAACGGCGGCTCGGAGTTCTGTCGGAGCGTAGGGTTTGGGAAGGACGCCTTTGAATCCGAACGCGGCAGGGCTGGACATCGCCGGGGCGTCGGAGTAACCGCTCGATACGATCGCCAGAACATCGGGGTCGATATGGACGAGATGCCGCATGGTTTCGACTCCGCCCATTCCGTTCTCGATCGTGAGATCGCAGATCAGCAAATGGAAGCGTTCCCCCCGGCGCATCGCGTCGATATACTGCTCGATGGTCTCACGCCCATCCTTTGTTTCGACTACTTCGTGCCCCGCACGACGGAGTGTAGCGGCCATCAGGCGACGGATGGGAGCATCGTCCTCTAGGATAAGAATGCGGGTGCCGACGAGCAGACTTTCTCCTGCTTCCTCGGGAGATGGCTTGGGAATCGCGGCGATATCAAAATTCGGATAAGCCGGGATTCCGATATCTTCCGCTGATTCGTCAGATCGGCTTCCCAGAGGTGAACAGAAGGTGGCGATGGTGCCTTTGCCCTCCTTTGACTGGAGACGGATGAATCCTCCGTGCGCTTTCGCGATGGACTCGCAGACCGTCAATCCGATTCCTGTGGCGTTATTCTCCCGTCGAGTCGTGAAATAGGGTTCAAAAGCCCGATTGAGGTTGCTTTCGCTCATTCCGTGTCCAGTGTCGATCACCTCGATCAATACATGATCTTCGTCAGCGGGGATGTGGTCCCCTCCGATTTTCAGGACTTCCTCCGGAGTGAGGCGTGAACTACGCACGATCAGGACTCCACCGTTGAGCATTGCTGCTGCGGAGTTGGTGACCAGATTTTCCAAGAGTCGCCGAATTTGGGCCGGATCGATATTGGCGATCAGATCGGGATCTCCGCTCTGGTATTGGTAGCGGATTTCAGGATGCTTGAGCCTTTGTTCAGTGAGGACGCGTCGGATGAGGTCAGGAATGCGAGTTCGTTCGCGAATCGGACGCCCGCCGCGAGCGAAAGTCATCAATTGTTGCACGAGTCCTGTCGCCCGGACTGCCGCTGCCTGTGCTTCTTCCAGCATCTCCTGCAGTTCAGCGTCATCCGTGTGTCGCTCTCGTGCCAAGCCGATATTGCCATTCAGCGTGGTCAGGGAATTGTTGAAATCATGAGCAAAGCCGCGAGCGAGCAGACCCAAGCCCTCCAATCTCTGCTGGCGAATTTGTTCTGCGGTTTCGAGCCGGGTAGCGGTGATGTCGGTAAAAAGAGCGAGAACTCCTCCCTGCGAGGGATAGGTCCGCACCTCGAACCACATCCCTCGGGCAGAGTCGTGAAAATCGAAGCGATGTCGCCGCCCCGAAGTCATCGGGCGATGAAAATGGCTGTCGTAGCGCTCGAGATCAGCATGATCGAAGTGCTCGCTGAATTGCGTGCCGATCAGGTGATAGTCTGGAGCGAAAATCCGACGAGCTTCGGCATTGGCGTAGCGAATGATCCCTTCCTCATCGAAGCGGATCAGCGGATCGCCGACTTCTTCAAGCTGTAGTGCCGATGACTGAACGAGCGCATCACTGATCGAGCCGCTCGCCAACGCGGAGATGAGGGCGGGAGTAGAGGGGTGCGTCGGAGGGGGTGGTGAAGGTTTTCGCTTTGTGATCAGCTCCTGAAAGGCGGGATCGTTCGCGAGAGATGCGATTTTCCGAAGTGCTTCACTGCGTGCCGCAGGAGGCTGGGAGGGCGGAAAGACGGTTGGTGGAGCGGGTGCCTCGTCAATCGCTGAGGTCTCAGACACATCTTCTTCTTTCTTCGTCGCGACTTCGACTGCCGAGAGAATCGATGCGTGTGAAAATTCTCCCTGTGGTGCGAGAACGGTGACTAGGCCGACGGCTTCCCCGTCTGTCGTGCGAATGGGAGCGGATCGCTCATCCACGGCGATTGAGGAACCTTGTTTCGACGTCAAGATCGCTCGTCGGCATCCTTCTGGACGCGGAGTGGCAGCATCGTCTGCTTCTGTTTCATCGGCATCCACGATGTGGATCATCTGGCCGATTGCCTCGTCCTTTTCCCATCCTGTGAGAGCGGCTGCCGCTCGATTGAGATAGGCGACTTTTCCGTCTAGATCGGTGGCGATCACCGCCTGTGGTAAGGGATCGGATACAGCTTCCAATACAGAAAGACGCAGAGCCAAGCGCTCTCCTGTGGCGCGTCGCTCGATTACTGATTCCAGGCAGGCGGAGATTTCAGTGTCGCTGAAAGGTTTGCGCAACAGGGCGGCAGGACCGATGGCTCGAGCACGTTCGAGAACGTCTTCCTCTGAGTATCCCGTAATGAAGAGAAAGGGGATGCCGTATTCCTTTTTTAATTGATCCGCGAGTTCGATTCCATCATCGACTCCATCGATCTGGATATCCAGTAGCGCCAAATCTGCATGATGCTCCCGCATCAGATCGTGAGCCTGAGAGGCGGAATAGGCGATTCCGACGACGATAAATCCGCGACGACGCAGTACAGCTTCGAGATCGCGGGCGGTAACCCGGTCATTCTCGACGATGAGCAGTCGGAGACGGTTGGAGGGGAGTTCGTCCATGGAAGGCATCGCACGAAGCCGATCTTTTTATGCTACAACACAACTATGATCATTCACAGATGAATTTACCACGCTCTACTCCTTTTACGTATCGACAGGGATTCCACCCTCATCGTTTTCTCCCTGGAACAACTAGCTCCCATTCCTGAGACGGGCGAGCAGGATCCACCACCTCCAGACTTCCGTGAATCTGTTCGACTAGGAGTTGAAGCGTTTCGATCTCCGCATGACGATCTGAGAAAGCGAATTCCCTATCCGTCCCGAGACGTACTTTAAGCCGGAATCCTTCATCGAGATCAGGATGGAGATCGAGAAACAAGTCTGGTCCTGGAGCGAACTTCTTTTCAGACAGGACTAGGTGGATGAGTTCTCCCATCAGCAGTCCGAATGGCGTCGCGATCCGCAAACTGATCGCTGCATCCTCATCGCCGCTGACGATTACACAGCGACGACCGGGGCCCCGAGAAAGCAAGGAACAAATATCGTCCGCCAAATTGCGCAGCATCGCACATATGCGTAGAGAATCGCTTGACGCAGCGGGACAGGCTTGAGCAAGGGATCGCAAGCGAATTTGCCATTTCAGAAAAGCATCCCTGGCTTCAGCACCCTGCGGTTCCAGACTGAACAGACTGGTGAGCAGTTGGAGTTGATTGCGAAAGTGGTGCAGTCCGTGAATCTCGATTACCTTCGGTGGCTCGGGTGTTCGATTCAGAGGACGTAGGAAGGCGAGGGAGCCAGTCGGTTTTCCGCTTTCCTCGAGCGCGATGAATTCAGCGACGGTGCCTCCTGGAAGAGTTGTTTCAGAAAATTTGCGTCCGAGAATTCCCTGTCGATCTGCGTCAAACAGCGAGGCGGCGGCGGAGTTCGAGTGAGATACATAGCCCTCGGCATCTAGATGTAGAGTCGGCATCGGAGAGCGCAAAAATGCCGGCCCCTGCCAAGAATCCGTTTCGCGTAAGCTGCGGAGTTGAGACTGATTGCGGGCCAATACCAGAATCTGATCTTCGCCACAGAGAGTTAGGGTGACGGCGATCTCGAATTCATTTTTCCCTCGCCCTCGGATGTCCGCCGTGATGATACGATTCCCGCTCACGACTTTTTCCCGACACCGTTCTAGCAGAGCTGCGAGAGCAGGCCAGGCATCGGTGATCGTCCGGCCCTGCCATGTCGTATCTGGTGAAATTTCCTCCCACGATTTCGAGGGTGGGGCACAGTCGATGATCACTCCCTCCGAATCGATGAGCAGAATGAGATCAGGAATCACTTGGAGAAGCGCCTGTGCTTTCCCAGAGAGCGTACCCAGCCGCATTCGTAAGGAGGCGATTTGCGACTCCATATCTCGCGTCTTATCCTCGGGCACGAAGAAGTAGAGATGTGAGAGAGGAGTTTCTCCGACTCCGAATCGGATGGATAGAGCCAGTACTCGTACGACTTTGGATCCGTCCGTGGCCTGTAGCGTGGTCTCACATTCTAATGCATCGCCTGACTCTGCCAATTCAGGTGGTCGGTCCAGCGACTGAAGCGCCGCAGAGGGGATCAAGTCGCCTAACTTTTTCCTCCGTAGATCAGACAGGGACGATCCTGTCAGAGTCAGAAAAGAGGGATTGGCATCAATGACCAACTGATCTGGATTCGTCCGAATCACTGCAAACGGGATACGCAAAAAAAGCGTCTGAAAAATCGATTTGTCCGAACGCTCGATCTTCTCCAAGCGGTGCAATTCGGTCGCATCCTCGATCATAATCACAATACCACCATCCTCTAGGAGCGATGATCGGAACTCGAGTTCTCTCAATCGGCCATCGCCGACCTTGAGCGTCAGGGTGAGTGGTAATTGGTTTCTCCATATTCGTTCTTGCCATAAGGCAGTCATCCGTTCGAGATAGGCCGGATCGGGACAGAGGGACGCGAGCCACTCTTGGAATCCACCTTTATCGACGATGCTGTATCCGGCAAGTTTTTTACAAAAGGCATTTTCGTGACTTAATTCCTGCCTGCGATTCAAAATCACCAGCCCGTGGGGAAGGGTATCTGCGATTTCCGCCCAAGGGGTCGGATATGTTTCTACCTCAGAAAACGGGGTTCCGTGATGAGCAGTGGATGTGATAGTGCTTCGCGCCGACGAGGGTGCTGCAAATGGATTCACAACGTTGCTTTTCACAACGTTGTGACCGGAATAAGATATTTCACGCGGCGAATCGATGGCGAGCAGACGAGGGGATGGAACAAAGCAGGAAGAAATCACGTTTATTTAATGAAGATTAATAAAAATCCGCAAGTGATTTATTCACTTTCTCACGCAATTTCTCTGTGACTGGGATCAGAGGATCAAATTCCTCACTTTACCGTCCTTTTTGCCGCCCTATTTTAGTATTCATGCCAGAAATTCTGCCTATCGAAGAGTTCCTCGCCCGAGCGAATGATCGGACGCTTGTGGACGTGCGTACTCGGGCAGAGTTCGTCGCGGGTCATATTCCAGGAGCGGTGAACGTACCACTTTTTTCCGATGAGGAACGAGCTGAGGTCGGAACGCTCTATGTTCAGAAGGGGCGAGAGGATGCGCTGTTGCGAGGACTAGGTTTTGTAGGTCCGAGGATGGAGACGCTGGCTCGACGTCTGCTGGAATTGGATTCGATCTCAAGCGGAGGGCTGTTGATTCATTGTTGGCGAGGCGGAATGCGCAGTTCCAGTGTCGCTTGGCTAGCAGAGTTAGCGGGAATTCGGGTCGCGATTCTCGAAGGAGGCTACAAATCCTTTCGTCGCCGCGTGCTCGAGAGCTTTACTTGTCGACGGAAAATTCGCGTAGTCGCAGGCTATACTGGGTCGGGAAAGACTTCCATCCTGCACGCACTGGCGGAGCGCGGAGAAACGGTGATCGACCTAGAGGCCTTGGCGCGTCACAAAGGAAGCGCCTTCGGCGATCTGGGGGAAGAGCCTCAGCCGAGTCAGGAGCAGTTTGAAAACGAGCTCGGCATACGCTGGATGGCGATTGATCCAGAGCAGCCGCTCTGGCTGGAGGACGAGAGTCGGGCCGTCGGGCGAAGCATCCTGCCACCCGGCGTATGGGAGAGCAAGCGAGCGGGTCGCTTCGAAGTGATCGTCCTCTCGCCTGAGGCTAGGACGGAACGATTACTCGAAATGTATGCGGGTTTCGAGACAGTCGAACTCGAAGCGCGAGTGGAGCGCATCAGCCGTCGTCTCGGAGGCGAGCGAACCGCGAGTGCGCTGAAAGCACTGCGTGAAGGGAGACTTGACGAGACTTGCCGAATCGTCCTCCAATATTACGATAAAGCGTATCAGCATTGCCTCGATTCCATCCCATCGGAACGTCAGCATCTGCATAAATTTGATACTTTCGATCCTTCACACATCGCAGAAGTCATTCTGTCTCCTGAGTCCGCCCCCGTCCCTCGATGAGCCAATCCGAAGCTTCCCCCATCCGACTCACTCAATACAGCTCCGGAGCGGGCTGTGGATGCAAAATATCTCCGAAGGTTCTGGACGAAATCCTCGGCCATGGTGCTCCAACGCCCCCACCGGACTGTCAGCTTCTGGTCGGAAATGAAGATCGCGACGACGCAGCCGCTTGGCTAATGGATGACGGAAAAACCGTGATTCTCGCAACGACGGACTTTTTCATGCCTATCGCCGATGATCCGACAGAATTCGGTCGTATCGCCTCAGCGAATGCGATCAGCGATATTTATGCGATGGGAGGTCGCCCGATTCTGGCCTTGGCCGTGCTGGGCTGGCCGCTCGATTTGCTTCCTCCAGAGGTGGCGGGTCAGGTAGTGAGCGGTGCCCGCGCCCTCTGTGCCGAGGCAGGAATCACTCTCGCTGGTGGCCATAGCATCGACAGCAACGAACCGATTTTTGGCCTGGCCGTCACCGGATTAGTAGCACGCGAGCATTTGAAAACCAACGGTGGTGCGCATTCTGGTGACCTGCTGTTTTTAACCAAAAAAATTGGGGTCGGAATTCTCTCGACAGCTCTGAAGAAAGGTGGACTTTTGCCCGAAGACGAGGGTCTGGCGGCAGCTTCCATGATGCGCCTGAATCGAATCGGTGCGGATCTCGCTCTCCTGCCGGGAGTCCATGCCATGACGGATGTGACAGGCTTCGGTCTGCTAGGGCATCTGCTGGAAATGTGTCGATCCAGCGAGGTTGCGGCTCGGGTCAATTTTTCCGCCGTGCCGCAACTTGCCGATCTCGCTCGTTACCTAGAGGCCGGAATGGCACCGGGCGGCAGTCGCCGAAATTGGGAAAGTTACGGACATGAAGTGAGCGGAGTGAATGAGATTACACGCGGGATTCTTTCCGATCCTCAAACCAGTGGCGGGCTACTGGTAGCGGTCGCGCCAGAGGCTGAGGCGGAAGTGATCGATCTGCTGGATGCGAATGGACTGAATGAGTTCACACGCCCGATTGGACGACTGGAAGCACACGTCTCAGGACCGCGAATTATTGTTGAGTGAAGGTGGATGATTCATTGGAAGCAGATCCCACAGTTCCCTTTCCATAGCCTGAAGAAGCCCTTAATTCCCTGCGAATAATTCCGAAATCGGGATTATTCTCGGGGTGTATGAGTCCAGATTCGTCCCGATCCTATCGCTTGAATCGCCGGCATTTTCTCGTTGGCTCTGCCGGGAGTCTTTTCGGCCTTTCGTTGGAACCTCTCGTGGTGAGCGAGGTCTGCGCTGCGGAAGCGGCGAGTCGCCCCGAACCACTCTACTGGGCTTGGTGGGGGTGGGAACCGCTTGCTCACTATCGACGAAGCGGTGGAGTGGTCGGTGCGGTGAACACGCAAGCTCCGTGGCTAGCGGACTGGCATGCTCATCTACATACTGAAGATACAGTGCGCACGATGGCTGATCTCGGAATCAATCTCGGCTGTACCCATTTCTTCAAGGGATTCGGACTCATCCACGAGCGAGCGGAACAGCAAAATACAGCTCGATTGGTCAAACGAGCGCATCAGAACGGAATCAAGATTCTCGGCTACTGCCAGTCTCGTTCGCTCTATTACGAGCAGTTTCTCGACGAGGAGCCGAAGGCAGAGGACTGGATTCAGCGCGATGAGGAAGGGAATCTTCAGTTCTGGAGCAGTTCGAAGTATCGCTGGGCACCGTGCATTCTGAGTCAGGAATTTCGAGCCTATATGAAGCGAGCGATTCAGGTGGGGATCGAAGAAATCGGACTGGATGGGTTTCACTTTGACAACGATTACTGCTTGCCCTGCTACTGCTCGCGCTGTGAAAAGACCTTCGCTGCCTGGATGACTGAGCGTCACCCGGAGATTCCTGATCCGAAACTTCCCCCTCGCGAAAAGGAGAGTCCCGCGCGTATCAATGAACCGCTGGTGCAGGAGTGGGTGCGCTGGCGCTGTGAAACGCTGGCTGAATACCATGCAGACCTAGAGAAATACGCTCGCAGCCTGAAGTCAGACATCCTCCTGCTGGGGAATCCTGCCTATCCACGCAATCTCAACAGCTCGTATGTCCGGAGTGTCTGGGCACCTTGGATTGGACGACATCTCGATCTGATGTTTGCTGAAAACGGGAATTTCCCTCGCATCGAAAACGGTATCATGGTCTCGCAGGTGCGAGCCTGTAAGGACGCCTCTGCCGTCGGGTATCGGGTGATATCGACCGTATGGAAAAAGGATAAAAAATCTCCGGGATACGGCCTGCCAGAAACTGAACAGGAGGTCGGACTGCAAGTCGCAGAGTCTGCTGCTCAAGGAGCGATTCCGGGAGCGAATTGGGCGCTGCGCCCGCTAGAAGAAGGTGACAAGATGCGTGTGGATCGCCCGGACTTGAAAGCAGCGCTGGGGAAATACATCCATTTTGCTCGGAGACAGGACGCTTTGCTGAAGAATGCGCAGCCTGTGCGCGACATCGCCGTGCTGCATAGCTTCGCATCGGTGGTTTTCGACAATACGGAATCACTTTCGCTCTCGCTAGGAATTGAGGAGGTGCTGATTCGAGGTGGCTTCCCGTGGGAGGTCGTCTTTAGCGACAACCTTGAGCGCCTGATCGGATTCGGTACCCTCATCGTCGCGGGGCAGACTCATCTGAACAACGCTGAGTGCCACGCCATAAGAGAGTTCGTAAGAGGTGGTGGAAGCCTGATCCTGGTGGGTGAGAACGGAATCAATGACGAGAACGGGCGGAAGCGTTCCCAGAATCCCTTCACCAGTTTGGAAGGAGATCGCGTATTCCGTCTGAACGCGGAGGAGGTTCGCGTCTCCGTGGTGGACAGTCACGAGATTAGCGTGCCTCTGCCTGAGAATTGGAGATCCGTCGCCGAGACGATACGGAAGGTGTCGGATCACGGATTCTCTGCTCGTCTGCGAGGCTCTGACACAGTGACTCTCAGCGCTTGGAGGATAGGAAACGGAGGTCTGCTGATCCAACTGGTGAATTACGCAAAAACACCGACTCCGAAAGAAATGCGCGTGGAGTTGAGTCAGGACTGGCAGGGCAAAACCAAGCTGCGCTTCTCGACTCCCGACGCTTCGGAACAGAGCCTGCCAATGCAGACACCACTCCGTGAAGTGGCGATCCCGTCATTCGCCATTCACGGAGTGCTGGTGATCGAGTGAGGAAACTTATTTCCCCTCCGTGGATAGCCCCTCCAAGTCGTCGAACGCTTTCGCTGCGGCCTTCAGCCCGTTCAGGAGAATCATAAAGTCACCACAGTTGCAGAGCATATTGGCTCCTTGATCACGACGCTTCTTCATCTCTTCTGGAGTTCCGGCGGGACAACCCCACGCGATACCATTCGCTTTAGCTGCTGCGGCGACTCGTTTGTAGGCCGCTTCGAGGCGTTCTCCGCTGGTGTCCCCTTCGCAGCGATAGCGCAACCCTAGGTCTCCAGGGCCGACGAAGAGCATGTCCACGCCCGGTACGGCGGCGATTTCCTCGACATTCTCAACGCCTTCTGGAGTTTCGATTTGCACCACCAGAAAGGTCTCGCGATTCGCGTCCTGGGAAAATGCGTAGCCATCGGGATTGATATGATAATCGGAATCGAGACCCGCGTTATCGAGCCCTCGGTCGCCGATGGGTGGGAACTTGGTCGCTTGCACCAGCATCTTGGCTTTCTCCGCAGTAGAAACGTGAGGGATCATCAGGCCTGTCGCCCCATCCTCTAGATAGCGGTACAGTTCCGTCTTGCCCAGAGTGGGAGCGCGGAGCAGACAGTCGATGTCGTAGAGATGAAAGTGGGCCAACATCACCTGGAGTTCCCGGAGTTCGAAGGCGCTGTGCTCGAGATCGAGCCAGATGCAGTCGAAGCCCGTGCGAGCAGCGTGAGCGATGTAGGAGGGGATGAAGTGACCGAGATTGGCACAGCGAACGAATTCGCCCGCCCGAAGGCGTTTCATAGTTTTACTGATTCTCATGAGTTTGGAAAAAGGAATAACAGGGACTGAGCGGCGCGGACGCGAACATCGGGTTCAGAGTCGTCGAGCAGAGACGCGAGTTTTGCACGCAGGTGCGTGGCCTTCGTATCGCCTGCGAAGTTGGCAGCATAGGTTCGCACGCTGGCATCGGGATCGTCGAGATTCCGAGTCAGGCGCATCAGTCCGTCGGCATCGCCCAGCACTGCCAGAGCGTTCTCGATGTAGGCTCGGACGATGGGGGTAGGAGCCTCGTCAAGCCGCTTCCGCAGAGGTTCGATATCGCTCGGATCACCGATCGCGCCCAGAAGCCAAGCGGCGATCTGGAAGCCACCGACGTCTTTTCCGTCCCGCGCTTCACGGATCAACGCCATCGCTCCTGCATCGCCCTTTCGGGAAAGAGCGGCTGCTGCCATCAGACGTAGCTTAATATCGGCTCCCGAATCTTCGAAATATCGGCGCAGAGTCGGTTCGTCTCCCAGCTCTGAGACCTTATAGAGACTCTCGGCGGCGTGGATATGACCATAGGGATCGGGCGATGTTAGAACCTCTGTCAGCACCGAGACGTATTTTCGCTCTCCGGCGCGGACCAGCTCGCGGGCGAGGCCGCAGCGATGTTGAGCGTCTGAATCAGTAGCGAGACGTTTTTCCAAAACAGGAATCACTTCTGTTCCGTGGCCACTGAGTGTCAATCCCTCTGCGGCGTGCATGGCTACCCAGAAATGCTCCGAATCCTCCGAATGCAGCCCTGCACGCAGAACGCTGAGAGCCTTTTCGCGCTGTTCAGGGGAGAGAGCCTCAGCAGGTTCGGCTGCCGTAGGGTGGAGAGACATTGGTCCGCAGGCGAGTGCGATCCAAAGAAGAGGTCGAAATTTCATGAACAAGCGATTTGTCGATCCGACCGCAGCAAATGTCGAGAGTAAATTGATCGAGACGAAATCATCGATTCAGCGCAAGGACGCAATCGACGAACCCCACTTGTTCGGTGTAGAGTGTCGCCTATGAACTTTCGCTGGCTCGGGAGAGTGTCCTATCCCGATGGATTAAAGATCCAGGAAAATCTCGTCGCACAGAGGCAGCGCGATGAGGTGGGCGATACCGTGCTACTGCTCGAACATGAGCCTGTGTACACGATCGGTCGCACGCGTGACCACTCCAGCCTGCGAGCAGAGGATTCGTTGCCTCACCCGGTGTATGAAATCAATCGAGGCGGACAGGCGACTTTTCATGGTCCAGGGCAATTGGTCGGCTATTTAATTCTGGATTTGAATCCTCTCGGACGCGACTTGCACCATTATCTCCGGAGTATCGAATCCGTTCTGATGCACTTAGCATCAGATTTCGGGATAGAGGCCGGGCGACGCGAGGGCCTGACTGGGGTGTGGGTAGAAAATAGAAAGCTCGCTTCCATCGGGGTAGGTGTGAGAAAATGGGTTACCATGCACGGTTTCGGACTCAATGTATCAGAGGATCTCTCTGGATATGACGCCATTACCCCCTGTGGAATCGCAGGGGTCACGATGACTTCTCTTTCACGGGAATGTGGACGCACGATTTCCGTTGCCGAAGCTGCGGAGGCTGTAAAGAAGCGCATCACGGAGACTTTTTCTCAAGAGGCGAAACTCTGAGCGCGAACGGAAGTAAAATCGAATCGATGTATCTGGTCGCAGTTCATTTGGAAAATCCTCGGGAGATGGTCGTCGCGCAGGCGGTGGCGGGCCGCCCGATTCGGATCGGACGCAAGCCTGAGAGTCTGCCAGAGGAGACGGTCGATCTCTTGCGTATCACTTGGGATGATAGGCACGTCAGTCGCAATCACTGCGAAGCTACGATGACGGAAGAGGGAACTGTGACCCTCCGGCGATTGCCCGCTCTGACGGGGCGCAGCACTCCCAATCCTTTTTCCACAAACGTATATCACAAGCATCGACATCGCATCGATAGTCCGACAGAGCTAAAGCCGAGCGGTTCTCTGGTGCTCGGACTTGGCGGCAGCACCGCTCTCTACTGGCTGGAGTCGATGGGTGATCTCGACGAGCACATAGAGTATCATTATCGAGAAAAAGATCGTGAAAAGGAAGCATTCGAGGATGATCTGACGAAGCATCAGGATTACGACGAAGTTAGCCAACTCGATGAATATAGTCTCCGTCTGCAACTGAAGCTGTTGCAAAAAGAACTCCCGCAACAGGTACTCAGCGGATGGACGGATGAGGAAGATTTGCTGACGCGTGCTGCTGTTTTCCTAGAGAATTCACTTCCCGGCCAGAAGGGCGTGACGGCCGTCTTTGTAGCCGTGGAAAAGGATGGGGAAGGCGTGGATTTCGAGATTCTCAATCCCGACCCCCTAGCGCGAGCTGATTTCAGTCCCAGTCGCACACTGATGAATCGGCTGAATCTCGCGAAACCCAATCCTGCGGATATTCGCATCTGGACTTCGAAGGACAATAATCGTGTCTTTGCAGCCGAGAGCCTCGGTGATGAAATCGACTGGGTAGCCATTATCCCGGTCGCTCGATTCGACGAGTCGGCAAAAATCTACCGCGATTCCCAGCGTCGTCCGGTGTATCTCTACGTCGAGACGCGACAGGCGTCGAATGCTGCTGCGGCGGCCTTTATTCCATTCATTCGCCTGATTAGCTCTCTCGTGGCGAGCCTGCTCTCTGCACGAGCTGATCAGAAAATGCAGGATCAGATGGCAGCCTATTTTTCTCCTGGTCTCCGCAAGATTATGCGCGTGCGCGATCAGTCAGAACTGGAACCTGCGATGGTGGACTGCACCGTAATGTTCAGTGATCGGCGGGGACATTCCCGCCATCTCGAGCAGGCGAAGGGGGACAAAGAAATCCTCGATCGCCTCCACGAAAACCAAAAGATCGTCGGCTATATCACAGAGGAAATTTTTCGCAGTCGTGGCGTCGTGACCGACTTCTCAGGCGATGGGGCGCTCGGACTCTGGGGATGGCCCGACTTCGGTGATGCGAACAAAGACCACGCTCTACTCGCCGTCGAAGCTGCCGAAGCCATCGTGAAACGTCTCGCCTCGCGAGTCGAGTACGAAGAGGAGCTGCAGCGCGACATGGCCGCCGTCCGGATCGGAATCAGTACTGGACGCATCGCTGTGGGGAAAACTGGACCCTCTCAACAGTGGCACATTAGTGTCTTCGGTAGCGTCGCTAACCTGGGCGCTCGACTGGAGCGCATCGCCAAAGAGTTCCGTGTGCCTGTCCTGCTTTCCGATGAGACCTATCTCCGTATCCGTGAGTCAGGGAATCGCATCTTCCGGCGACTGTGTCTGATTCAACCTGCTGGCTTTGCCGAAGGTTATGCGATTCACGAGCTTGTGCTCCCTCGTGAAATGGGAGGTTCCGGTATCTCGGAAGAGGACATTCGCACATACGAGCGAGCACTGAATCAGTTCAACCACGAGCAGTGGGACGATGCGATCGATCTGCTCGCCACGATACCCGAGGACGACCCCGCTAGTCTCTGGCTCAGAGCGAAAGCTCTGGAGTTTCGGAAAAATCCACCTTCTCCCGGCTGGGCGGGTGAGATACGCAGCCTCACTAAATAGAGCCACTCGACCTTTAATCCATCGTGCAGGACGAAGATTCCATTAAAGTCAAAGATTACGTGATTCACCAGCCACCACTGGGGGAGGGGAGCTATGGTCGCGTCTATCGGGCCACCTATCGGGGAATCTCGGAGCGAGCATTGAAAATCTTCCGCCCTGGTGCGGTCGATCTCGCGAGCATGGCACGCGAGCTGGAGAAGCTCTCTCAGGTCACGGGCCATCAGGGGATCGTCGCGTTGCACGATTTTGACCTGCTGAATGACCCACCCTATTATGCGATGGGCCTTTACGCCTATCAGAATCTGGAGGGCAACTGGGAGGCGCGAACACTGAATCAGCTTTGCGGAAAAGTTGATGTCAGGGAAGGTTGGCGACTAATTCGCGATATTGCTGACGCGCTCTCTTATCTGCATCAGAACCGCATTATCCACTGCGATATCAAGCCCTCAAACATTCTACTGTCAGACGAGATCCCGTATCATATTAAAATCTGTGACTTCGGGCAGAGTCGAGGACCTGTATCCGAGGGAACGATGCCCGTCGGCACGCCTTTGTATGCGAGTCCTGAACAACTCCGAAATCCCCGTGACTCAACGGATGGGAAGGGCTTTCGCTGGGACGTATACAGCTTCGGGGTCGTCGCCTATCAACTTCTCACAGGCGAACTTCCTCGTCTGAAGGAATTCGCGGCTTCTAGGAAAGAGTTCTTCGATGCGGAAGCCACTTTCTATGAACCAGACGCCGAGACCTCACCCGGAGACAGGGGGAAAGCGATCGACGGGAACCAGATTGCCACCTTGGTGGAGGGACGAGAGGAGATTTCCTGGCCTTCTGATCTGCGGATTTCGACTGAGAGAAAACTCCTCATCGCAGATTGTCTCAGCATTAGACCAGATCAACGTCCGTCCGATATGCGCGAGGTCTGGGCGCGAATTCAGCGGCTGGAGCAGCAGGATAGCGTGCGGGCGGCACGCAAGCTGAATACAGTCTTCGCCATTCTTCTCGTGATCGCGATCTGGGCTTCTGGCTTTGCTCTAGTCCAAGCACGAAAGGCTTCTCTCGCGACCGCTGACGCCGTGGCAGCAGCCGACACATCCAAGCAGAATGCGAATGCAGCGATCGACCTGATGCGACTCTTTGTGAGTGAACTGAATAAAGGCGACATCTCGGGATCGGGAGCAAATCGCCTCTATACGATCGTCGCCGAGTATTCACAGACTTTCCTCGATAATCGCTCCAAGAACTCTCCTGCCTCCGCGCGCATTCTTCGCTTTTCAGGGCAGACAGCCGCACTTCGTGGACGGCAGGCTCTGGCGCGAAACGATCTGGACGGGGCACTGAAGGACTTCACGACCGCCTTTGAGATCCGCTCGAAACTGGCCGAGGATGCTGACACCACAGAAGATTACGCACTACTTGCCTCGCGCGATCTCGCCAGTATCGCTGATATCTACGAGCGAAAGGGTAGCTACGCTCAGGCGGTGACGTACTATAATCGCGCACTGGAATGGCGGACGCAGTCCGACTCTCACGACGGTGTTTTCTCGCTGGCGCAACTCAAGCAGCTCGCTGAAGTCTATCGGCCTCTGGCCAATGCCTATGTGCTGAATCAGGAACCAAAACAGGCAATTTCTACACTAGAAGAGATTCTCTCGATTTTTCTATCGCGATCAGAGGATGAAAAAACAGCGGATCGCCCCGGTTTTGTGAGCGAAACGGTGCGGGTTCTCTTGCAACTCGGTGAGACCTTGCAGGCCAGCGGAAATCTTTCCAAGGCGGGAGAGCGTTTCCAAAGGGCGGCTGATTTGGCGAAATCTCTCTCAGGGGCTTCTCCTGGCATCGCTGAAGAGGCCGCACGATCATATCTTTCGGCCATTCATTCGCTAGGACTGATTCAGATCGCTCAGAAACAGCCGGAAGCTGCTCTTGCGCTCCTTCGGGAAGAAATCCGCATCCGCGATGCTGACGTCAGTCGTCGGCCGTACGATGCGGAATTAAAGCTGAGCCTAGCAGACGCCTATGAAGCCGCGTCACGCTGCCTCGATTTCAGTCAGCAGGCTTCCCGCAGTCTGGCCGTCGATTATCTCGGAAAAGCGGTCAACCTGCTGTCGCAACTGCCCTTTGATCTGCGTTCCCGATCCGATATTACAGAAAAAATCACGAGGTATCAGGAGACTCTGGCGAAGCTCGAGATTCCGTCGAACTAATTTACGTCTTGATTCGGGCTTTTACTTCCTCACTTTTCTGATACTCTCCTCTCCGTGATCCCCGCCTTCGCCATTCTCATCGGACTGACACTGCTGATCGGCGGCTTGCCGCTCACGTTTATCCTGATCTACAATCGACTGGTCGGTTTACGGAATCGAGTCGCAGAGGGCTGGAGCGGCATCGATGTTCAGTTAAAGCGTCGCCACGAACTGGTTCCCAACCTAGTAGCCACGCTCCGAGCCTATCGGGACTATGAGCGTGAAACGCTGGAGACAGTGACTCGGCTGCGCAGTATCGCCGAGGCCGCGACGAGTGTCCCGATCAGCGCCGAGGCTGAGGAAAGCCTGGGACGAGGGCTAAAAAGCGCGATCATTCTAGCAGAGGGGTATCCCGATCTGAAGGCCGATCAGAATTTTCGTGAATTCATGAAGCAGTTGGTAGTGATCGAGGATGATCTCCAATACGCCCGCCGATATTACAACGGAGCGGTCCGTGATCTGAACAACGCTCTCGAGACTTTCCCTAGCAGCCTAGTCGGAAAAATGGCAGCATTTCAGAAAGCTGATTTCTTCGAGGTGAGCCAGGCGACGGAACGAGAAGGAACGGACGTTCGCTTATGAAGCAGAAACTCAATCTCATCGGCTTTTGTCTGCTCGCTCTCTTCGTCCTCTTCGCTCTTTTTCCCGCACGCGCAGAAGAGAAAATTCTCTCTTACGACAGCGTGATCAACGTCGCCAGAGATGGCAGTCTGTCCGTGACGGAGACGATCCAGGTACGGGCGGAAGGTGTGAAGATCCGTCACGGAATCTTTCGCGATTTTCCCCAACTGTACCGACACAACTGGGGACTGGTGGAGCGTCGTCTGTTCGCGGTAGACTCCGTCACTCGCAACGGCCAGCCCGAACCCTGGCGACTCCAGCCGGAGGCAGCGGGGACGAGAATCTGGATCGGCGATGCTAATACGGAACTCGACCCCAGATCGATCCAGACCTATCAGATTCAGTATCACACGACTCGACAGCTGATCTTCGGAAAGGATCGCGATGAATTGCGATGGAATGTAACAGGCAACGAGTGGAGTTTCCCCATTATGACGACGCAGGCTAGAGTCATTCTTCCTGCGGAGATCACGCCGCTGGAACTCGATGCCAATACTGGCTATCGAGGTGAAGAAGGGAAGGACTTCACCGTCAGCAAGTCAGGGAATGACATCGTTTTTCAATCCACTCGCGCCTTCGAAGCGGGAGATGAACGCAGCGAAGGACTCACGATCCGCGTTTTCTGGGCAGCGGGAGCACTGGATGCGGTCGCCTATGAGAAGCCAGCGATCTCTGAGGAAAACTGGCTCTTGTTCTGGGGATGGAAGCTCATGGGGCTTAGCCTATTCGTCTATATCGTGGCTTGGTTCGCCGTGGGGCGAGATCCTCGAAAGGGGGTGATCATTCCCCGCTGGGAACCTCCCGATGACTGGTCGCCTGCAGCGGTGCGCTACCTGAAGATCATGGGCTTCGACAATCAAATTTTCTCCGCTGGAGTGATTAGTCTGGCCGCAAAAAAATGCCTCAGTATCCACGGAACTCTGAAGTCGGATTACTTGTTGAAACGTGCTCTGACCACTCAAAAGACTGAGCCTCTCACGGACGACGAAGAGGCGCTCTATGCGGGCCTGTTCAACGGGAAGCGACTCTCCTCACTGCCTCTCGATCAGGAGCATCACAGCATCGTGCAATTAGCGCAGAAAGCGCTGAAAAATGCGCTGAAGGCAAAGAACAGGCGTCGCTGGTTTCGTGTCAATCTGCTCTGGTGGCTGCCGGGCTTGCTGCTCTCCTTGGCAGGATTAGCGCTCATCATCGCGAACCAGCCTGATGGACTGAATTCTTTGGGAGGAACGCAATTCATCTTGGTCATGGGCGCACTAAGTTGGTTCATGTGGCACAAAGCGATCGCAGCCTGTCGCCCTGTGTTTCGGTGGGAATCCATCACCTTTTTCGTCATGGGGACTCTGTTCTCTTTGCTTTTCCTAGTCATTCTGGTCGCGATCCCCGATTCTCGCGATCTGGTCATGATCGCCTGCTTACTGCTCATCGTTTTCATGTCTCGGCTATTTTTCCGTTTGATGAAAGCTCCCACACGAGAGGGGAGAAAGATTCTGGACGAAATCGACGGCTTCCGCCTATACCTCTCAGTCGCCGAGGAAGACAGGCTGAATCTGGAGAACCCACCTGAGAAGACTCCGGAACTATTCGAGAAATTTCTGCCCTACGCCCTTGCTCTCGATGTTGAACAGCAGTGGTGCCGGAAGTTTGACTCCGTCCTGA
>JBDHQE010000050.1:0-18532 GCA_039806885.1 Verrucomicrobiales bacterium | reverse complement strand
TAGGCTTCGTGCGTAACCCTCATAGTCATAATATGATGCAGTCGAATACCCGGAACTGACCGCACACTGAACAGCCAAAGCCGTCACAGAAGCTTCCGTTTCACGAATCTGAGCCGTCGCCACTGAGGCGGCTGAGACCACAGATATCGCAGAAACTGTAAGAAGACTGGGAATGAATGTTCGATTCATAGCGATAGTATTTTACGATCTATAATTCAATTTATGAAATTTGCAATAATTTTATTTATTATGGTAATTTTATTTTTACTAAATCCTCTTCTCACAGGATCACTCTGTCTTTTTCCCGTTGCCGAATCGTCTGCACCTCTTCTACTATGATCGAATGTCACTGTAATGATTCTCACCTCTCCGCAATTCCTGCTCCTGCTGCCAATGTGGCTGCTTCTCGCATGGAAGATTCCTCAACTGGGACTATGGCGCCCTCTACGGGCTGGACTCTTTCTGGCTTTGACCCTGCTCCTTTGTGATCCTCGGATTCATACAAAATCCGGTGACATGGATCTCTGGGTTCTCTTTGACCGCTCTCTCTCCGCTGAGGAAATGGTCGCCCCAGGGATGGCTGAGTGGAGTTCTATCCTAGAGAAGTCGCGTCCCGGTGGGGACCATCATTTGCGATTCATTGATTACGCGGCTGACACGATGGAGATGGAAGCGGAGGCGAGAAGTGAGGCGACCTTTCTCGGCGACCGATCTCGCACGAATACCGCGATGGCTCTCCACGAGGTGCTCGCCCGGATGGATACTCGTCGCCACAATCGTATTCTCCTCTTTTCCGATGGCTATAGCACCGAGCCTCTCACTGGACTCGCTGCGAAATTATCCGCTGCTGGTGTCTCGCTAGATTATCGGCTCCTGCGTGCTCCTCGAACGGTGGACTATCGGATCGGATCGATCGACATGCCCGACCATGCCCGGATCGGAGAGCCTTTTCCTATCGATATTCATATTCTAGGGGACAGCGACGGAAGCGTCCCTGTCGAATTGTATCGCGGAGACTCCCGCCTTTTCTCTGAGACCGTAACGGTGAAGTCGGGCGAGGGATTCCTACGGCTCTCAGATCGGAGTCCGATTCCAGGATCGCTTCGCTATCGGGTGGAAATCCATCCTGAGACGGATCGATATTCCGGCAATAATCAACGAGAGCGTTGGATCGAGATCAGCTCGGGGCCCCGAGTCCTCCTGATCACCGCCTACCCGGACGACCCCTTAGCGAAAAGCCTGCAGAGCCAGGGACTCGAAGTTGTCATCGTAAACGATCCGCTGACTGTCGGAGTCGGCGCATTGACGGGAACCAAAGCGGTAATCCTAAACAATGTCCCGGTGCATCAGTTTTCCAGTAGTTTCCTAGATGCCTTGCCTTTTTATGTAAGCGACCAAGGGGGTGGACTCCTGATGGTAGGGGGAAAGAATAGTTTCGGTCTCGGTGGCTATGCAGAGTCGGTGGTCGATCCCCTGCTACCAGTTTCGATGGAGTTGAAAAATGAGCATCGAAAGCTCGCGGTGGCGATGGTGATCGTGATGGATCGCTCGGGTTCCATGGCGGTGGTGACTCCCAGTGGACATACGAAAATGCAATTGGCTAATGAGGGAGCCGCTCGCTCTGTCGAATTGTTAGGAGAATTTGACGCTGTCAGTGTCTTCGCTGTCGATACTACGCCCCACCAGGTCGCTCCGCTGCTGAATGTCGGGCGGAATCGAGCAGAGCTGGTCAGTCGAATTCGTCGTATTGAGTCAATGGGAGGCGGAATCTATGTATACGAGGGCTTAAAGGCGGCGTGGAATGTTCTCAAAGAATCTCCGCTGGGGCTACGACACGTGATTCTCTTCAGTGATGCCTCAGACTCTGAAGAACCGGGAGACTATGTCAATCTGATCAAGGAAATGCGAGCAGGAGGGGTGACGATCTCCGTGATCGGAATGGGCACTCGCGGTGATTCGGACGCGAAGCTGCTCGAAGACATTGCAGAGAAAGGGGGCGGCAGAATTTTCTTTTCCGATAATCCCAATGATCTGCCGAACATCTTCGCGCAAGAAACCGTAACCGTCTCCCGCTCGTCTTTCATCACGGAAACGACAGGAACGAAGACGACTGGTCGCTGGCAGGCGCTGGCTCCACGGGATGAGAACTGGATGAAGCAAATCGACGGATATAATCTGAACTATCTGCGCGAAGGTGACGAAGGAGCGCTCCTCACCACGGACGAGTATGACGCCCCGCTGATCGCCTTCGGACGTCGAGGGATCGGGCGCACCGCCGCCGTTACCTTCCCTCTCGGCGGGGATTTCTCCGCACTCGCTCGACAGTGGCCACGCTACGGAGATTTCGCCCAGACACTGACCCGATGGACAATGGGAAGCGAATTTCCCACCGGAGTCAGTGTGCGACATCGACTGATCGGCAGTCAATGGATGCTCGACCTCTATTACGATCCGGCCACTTGGGAAAGTCGTCTCGCAGAGACTCCGCCCCAACTCGTTCTTCAGAGCGGGCTACAAAACGGGAAGCGTAGTGAACCGAGCTGGGAACGCGTTGCCCCCGGGCACTATTCGGTAGCATTGCCTCTCGCCGATGGAACCCCTGTCAGAGCGGCTCTACAAATGGGAGATTCGGCAGTCGCTTTGGGCCCCGTCGTCGCTGGCTCAGATCGTGAATGGGAGTTTGATCCAGCACGCATTACCGAGTTGAAAGACACTGCCCGCGCTAGCGGAGGAGAAGAACTACTCGATTTGAATAAAGCTTGGCGAGCTTCCCCCGTTTCCGGGCTTCAGCCGATTCGCCGTCCTCTCGTGATCTCTCTGTTCGGATTACTCCTCCTCGATGCACTGGCGACGCAGACGGGATGGAATTTTCCGCAGCTCCGAATCCCTCAATGGATCGCACGACGACGGATCGGAAAAAGGCGTTCAAGAAGGTCTCGCTTCCTTCGCTCAGAATCCCCTAGGGAGAGCATTGCGAGAAATTCAAGCGAAGCCACAAATCAGCCCGATGCTGTTCCGAACGAGAAAAAACCAGAAGAGCAGACACCGGAATCCAGCGCTGCCGAGGCACGCAAGAGCCGATTCCGTCGGGCGAAAGGCGGACATTGAGGAAACCCGTCTAATAAAAGGAGCGTATTGGCGTCCTTGCCAAACTGACAGAACATCCTGTAAAAAGGAAGACGTCTTTCACATTTACCTCATGGCTACGCTCCGCGCCACACTCGTATTGATCTCGCTTTCGCTTCTCATCCCCATCGCTGCCCGACTTTCGGCACAGGAGGAAAAGAAGCCTCGTCTGCGATCAGAGCCACCCGTGATCGTCTCCTCCTGGGATGATCTACTCGAAGGAGTCACGACGAAGGAAGACTGGGAAAAGCATCGGGCCGACCTCAAGCAACGCTACCTGAATCTGATTCGCGATCAGTTCAAGCCCGAGCGAGTGCCGCTGGATCTGAAGGTGCATGAGGAAACTGTGATCGACGGAATCTATCGGCGTCTTTATATTAGCTATCAGGTTGAGGCCGATGACCGCGCCCACGCCTACCTCGGCATCCCACTCGGTCTGAAAGGGACAGCTCCCGCCGTCGTGGCGCTGCACGGAACGACGGCTCAGGGTACGAAACAGACAATAGGGATCGACGGGAATCCCGATAAAGCTTTCCTCGACCAGCTCTGCCGACGCGGCTATATCTGCATCGCTCCCGAGCATTTCGTCTCCGGCGAACGTATTCCGGCGAAAGGGGCCTACGATACGACGGCATTCTACGAGAAGCACCCCGAGTGGACGGCGGTCGGAAAATTCAACTATGAACACAGCATCGCCATCGACGTCCTTCTCACCTATCAGGAGGTCGATCCGGAGAATCTCGGAGTCATGGGACATTCCCTCGGTGGTCACGGATCCTATTACCTAGCCGCCTACGACGACCGCATCAAGACCTGCGTCTGCAACTGTGGGGCCTCCTTCATGCGCCATAATCCGGACGTGGAAAAACTGTCTCGTGAAAGTTGGTATGTGTATTATAAGCACCTTCGCCCTACCCTGCTCCGAGGCGAATTGCCCGACATCGACATTCACGAGATCATCTCACTGATCGCTCCCCGTGCCTATCTCGACATCTCGGCCCTCAACGACGGTCTCCCTCTGGTGCAGCGTCAGCGAGCACTGATGCTGATGAAAATCGCAGACGTGTACGACATTCTCGGAGCACCTGAAAACTTCGCCTTCTTCATCCACGGACGCGGACATTCCGTCCCGCACGAGTCCAGAGAGCTAATTTACGGCTTTCTCGATGCTCATTTGAAACCAGCAGAGGTCACCGCGACTCACCTACTCAACGAATGAAACTCATAGTTGCTCACGCCCCTCTCTTCCCCCGCATGAAGCACTCGATTCACCGTGCTTCAATTCTCGCCCTCACCGTCTTGGCAGTTCTTTTATTCCCCTTTCTTCGGGCCGACGATCTCACGCAAGGACCTGCTGACCTAGCCCTACATTTTGCTTCCCCCTTCGACGGCAGCCAACAGCCCTATCGGCTGTATCTACCTTCCTCCTACGATGGGAAAAAAGCGATGCCCATGCTCGTCGCACTGCACGGAACTGGCGGAGATGAGAACAAATACTTCGACCACGAGACATATCAGTCGGGGATTTATAAAATCGAAGCGGAGAAACAAGGCCTCGCGATCCTTTGCCCACTGGGCACCGATGGAGCCGGGTGTCCGACTGAATGGCGAGGCGAAGCTGAAATCAATGTACTAGCAGCGATTGAGGACGTTCAGCAGCGCTTTCGCATCGACAGTGACCGCATCGTCTGCACCGGGCAGTCGATGGGAGGGACCGGAACGACTTACCTCTGCTGCCGCTATCCAGATATCTTCGCAGCGGGAATCCCGCTCGGCTCGACATACGGGCATGTCAGTCTGGTGGCGAACCTGCGCGACGTGCCCATGCTCTACATCCAGGGAGCGAAGGACTGGCCCATCTATGCCGCTACCGGCCCCATCCCGATCACGAAGGAAATGAAGCGTCTCGGATATCGCGGCGAGCTGTGGATGATCGAGGGGGCAGAACACAATACCTTCGCCTTCAGCACACCGCGAGTCGTCGAATGGGCATTGAAACAAAAGCGCGTCGCCCATCCGCGCAAAATTCTCCATCGCGCCTACTTTCCCGGCCATGGTAAGGCTTGGTGGGCGCAAATCGCCGGGATCACGAACCCGGGCTGGTATGCGGAGATCGACGCCCATGCACTCGAGGGAAACCGTATCGAGCTAGCGGTGAAGAATGCCTCACAAGTCATCCTACGTCCAGATCCCACTCTTTACGATCCCACTCAAGTCCTCGCAATCAGCGTCGCAGGGAAAGAGCTTTTTCACGGCCTCTGTTCACCGGAGACAGAACTGATTCTCTCTCTCGAAAACGATACTTGGTCCGCGGCAACACGCCCTAGAATCGTTACCTCTCGAACCGATTGGAAGAATGATATCATCGGCACTGCTGGCACCCCTCCTACTTGGGAAGGCGAAGCGGAAACGACCTTGGGAAACTGGCTGAATGATTCCATGCTCGATATCAGCGGAGCCGACATCGCCATTTCGACGAAAGGACACTACCAATTCAATGGCAAGATGCGCGGTCGACCGATCGAAGCCGGGAAGCCCGTGCGGCTCATGGAATTCATCAGTTGGCTGCGACCTTCAGATTCGGCACTGGCTGTCTTTACGATCAAAGGTTCTGCATTGCTAGAAATCCTCGAAAAAAACCTCCTCGACGGAGCAAAGGAAGAGCGCTTCCTCATTCAGCCCGCCGGATTTCGCTATCGTTTCGACCGCAGCCTGCCGATAGGAAGTCGCGTCATCGAGTCAGATATCGATCCCGAACGCAGCTATCGCGTTGTTTGCAATTCCTCACAGATCCGCCGCGACGACACGCTGCACCTCGGAGATTATTTCGGAAAGCTCGACGAAACACTACTGGAGCCAAATACCCTCTCAGCTGCTTGGCGTTTTGCGCTCAAAAACGGAGGAAATATCGAGTCGAAACTAGAAGGGCGCGTAACCGTGTTCAGTCACTGAGCAGACCCTCTTTCCTCATCGCCGCGAGAAACTCTGGGCTGTTTTCGGCTTCTGCCAAGTGAACCATGTCCGCGACGCGGGCTGGCTGGCTGGTACTCAGCGCTAGGGCGACCACTCCAGGGCCAGTTCGCGCATAGGCAGCAGCCGCTTCCGCAGGAGAAATGCCGAAGCGATCACAGAGAGCAGTGAACCGATCTCGCCATTCGAAGAGCTCGGAATCGGATGAGCGAGTTACCTGGCGATAATCAAAAAACTCTCCTCCCGTCAGGAATCCGCCGTGGAAGATCGCCGAGTTAAGAATCGCAACGCCCTGATCTGCCAGCGTCTTCATCAAACGGCACAGTTCCATCGGATGCCGCATGATCGTCCAGGAATTCGCGAACATGACCCAATCCAGCGCGACTCCAGCCTCGTGCAGTCGCTGAATCGCACGCCAGTTCTTCGCCCCTACTCCGACGGCTTCAACCTTTCCCTCAGACTTTAGCTCCTGAAGTGCCCGATAAGCCTCTAGGATATCCCGAAAGCGCTTTTCATCGTCTACTTTGGAGTCCGCAGCCGCTAGATACTCATCCGGATCATGGACGGAGACGAAACTTGTCTCGTAAGGTCCGAGCAACGAGTTCCCTTCCTCATAACATTCCAGAATTCCGTCGTAGCCGATTTTCTGGACTGCATCATATTCGAGACCGAACCATGCCCCAGGCTCGAAGGTTGGTTCAGGAGTCACCAGCGGCGTGCGCTTCCACCCCAGTTTATTGCTGATCACCACATCTCTCGGGGCGACTCCCAGAGCGTTCAGGTGTCGCCCTAGACATTCGAGCGCCAGCCCCGCACCGTACTTGCCCGCTGTATCAATAAAAACCGGACGTTTCGCCTCTCGCAACCAGGCAGCGATCAGGTCGCGCTTAGTTTCGTCCGGAACGACGCGATAGATATTACCCAGCGGTGTCGAACCGAAAACAATCTGTGGCCAATCCATTTTCATCAGGAGACGGGAGTGACTCCCTTCGTCAGAAGAATATTTCCGTATTTCGCCGTTTCTCCCGTCATCACGATGGCGAATGCCTGCTCCGCTCGCTCGTAGAAGGCGTGGCGCTCGATCCGCTCGATTACCGGCGGAGTCGCTACATGAGGACAGATCGCGTCGAGATAGCGTCTTTCGACCTCAGGATCGAGTGCGTCACCATCGACGGGAGCCATCATCGCGACGGGATGGGGAACATACGAATCGAGTTCAAACAGTGGCAAAATCGCCTCCAGCAGAGGAGCGATGCGCAAGCCGTCGGCCCGAATCACGTCTCCATGCAGTGATTCTCCAGGGAAATGCGCATCCGCGAGGATGATCACATCACCATGTCCCATGCGAGCCAACGCTGCGAGCAGATCAGGAGAAAGTAGCGGAGAAATACCCTTGAGCATAGGGGCAGACTAACGCAATTCCATGGAAAACGATACGTGAAAGTTCCATCCGCATCGCATCGATCCATTCAGAACTCCTACAGAACAATCATCGCATATACGACCAAAATCGTCCCGAAAAGCAGATTCAATCTCAGCCCTGCGCGAATCATCTCCCGTTGCGGAACCAGCCCGGAACCGAAGATGATAGCATTCGGTGGCGTCGCTACCGGCAGCATGAACGCACAAGAGGCGGCGATTGCTACCGGAATGACCAGCTTCGCTGGATCGATTCCCGTCGTCTCGGCGACACTGTAGAACAAGGGAACAAAGAGAAAAGTCGTCGCAGTGTTGCTGGTTAGCTCTGTCAGGAAAATCACCATGAACGACACAGCTGCCACTAGGAAGATCGGAGGCCAGGAGCCAGCAATCGTAGCTAGCCCATTTGCAATGAATTCCCCAGCTCCCGTATGCGCTTTGTCCAAAATATTCCCGAGAGTGATGCCGCCGCCGAAGAGTAGCAGCACCCCCCATTCCGTCGTACGATCAATCTCTTTCCATCCCACGAGTCCGGTGACTGCGAGGAGCACGAGTGCGCAGAGTGCGATCATCGTATCGAGTTCCTTTATCCCTCCCAGCCATTCAGCGATGAAGCTCGACCCCAGCCAAGCGACGGCCGTCAGCAGGAAAATCACCAGCGTCGCAATGCGCGGAGCCGTCCATCGGAAATCACTCTGACGGCTGCGCATCTGTATCGTCTTCGACACAGGGAAGAGCATCCAGAGAACAACGAGGCACAACGGTTCAAAGATCAGAGTAATCGGAACGCCGATCTTGGCCCATCCAGCAAAATCGAGATCCAACGCCTTCGCGGCGATCGCACTCGGTGGTGTTCCGACAATCGTTGCGATCCCACCGATCGAGGCAGAATAGGCCAGTCCCAGAAGAAGAAAAAGTCCCGCTCTCCGTCGAACATCTGGAGGACAGGTATCTTCCAGCTCTCCCAACATCCCGAGCGCCACAGGAAAAATCATCGCTGCCGTAGCGGTGTTGGAAATCCACATGGAAATCGCCGCTGTAGCGACACACAGCGCACAGGCCGAAGTCAAGAACCGCCCTCCCGCGAGCTGAATCAGTCGATGGGCTAGCCAGCGATCAATTCCCTGATATGACAAGGCAGCAGCGATACCGAAACCGCCGAGATAAAGAAAAATGAGTGGATGGGCGAAAGCCGAAAGCGAATCCGTCGGCGTCATCGTCCTCGTACCGACCGCAAGAATCGGAATCAGAAGCGCCGTGATCGCGAGAGGTAGAGCTTCCGTCAGCCAGAGAAAGCCACAGCTCACGAAAATAGCGAGTCCCGTCAGCACCGTCGGAGTCGCCCCGCCCTGCGTCCATGGATGACGAATGATCAGAAACAGGATGGCGGCGATGACTAGGCACCCGATTCGATGGGCTCGTGATCGGATATCGGTGGAATTGGCAGAAGCTGGGAGTTCGCTCATCGTGGACTCTTATCTAGCAGACTCCGACAGAATGTGGGGATTAAAATTGTAGAATTTTTGCGTGAAGGCTCAGGCGTGATGAAGTGATTATTTCAGATATTTAATTCTTGAACCCATCCCGATTTACTTCAATCTTCGATCACAATTCGAAATTATGGACACGGAAACTAGCTGGGCGCAGGCGCCTCTTAGCCAACTCGTCGATCACATCCAAGTGAAACATCACACCTACACTGTGCGCGAGTTGAATCTGATCAGCATTTTGTTGAGTGAGCACACTCGCAGTCACTGGATGCAGCATCCAGAGTTTCTCCAGGCACACACCCTCTTTCATCAGGCGAAAACTGGGATTGAGCAACATCTGATGCAGGAAGAAACCGCCGGTTTCATGCTCATCCGAGCACACGAGAAGGACGGCAAGAAGTCGCTTGCACCCTTTTTGAATACCATTGGAATGCACGAGGAGGCGCACTCGGATGCACTGTCTCTGTTACGCAAGGTGAAGGAGGCTCTTTGGAACGGGGAGGCTCCGGAAGATCTCGACGCGGAAGTCACTCCCACACTGGGGCGACTCGATGCCTTGATCACAGATCTCGTCGAGCACATTCACCTAGAGAACGACATCCTATTCCCCCGAGCAAAGGCTCTCGGATCGTGAGGAGAGGGCATATGATCAGCCCGGGGATTCGCCGAATTGCCAATCATCCCACCGTCCCGAACGAGTCAATTTCAAAGGTGAAACTCGATTCTCCTGCTGATCAGCTCTCTAATGCCAGCGCAGAGTCAACATCATCGCTGGATGATCGCTGAGGCGCTCTTTCCCCCCGTCATCGGGGGTCAGTTGCATCCGCGGATCGCGGATCGGAACGTAGATGAATTCCACGACATCTTTTGCTAACTCCTTCCGAATCCATCCCTGATCAATGACGCGCTCCGCATTAACCAAAGGGGTCCCTTCGTTGTCGTTGATATTCTCTGGCCAAAGGAGCGCGTATCCTTTCTCCTCCAACATGGGGGCGTGTGATGCATTCACGCGCTGATTAAAATCGCCGATCAGCAGATCTGCACGTCCAGCCGCCGCCGTAGCATCCTCTAAGCGCTTTCTCGCTCCCTCTTGAGGCCCCAATTGCCGCCCGGAGGGTAGGTGCATATTCATGATCTGAAAGGGCTTCGTCTCAGGCATCGCTATTTCCGTTCTGATCAGGATGCGTCCGGGGGCAACGTCATCCATGGGCAGCGCACGCAGTGGCCATTTCGAAAAAACCGCGCCGCCGTATTGCTTAAAACCACCTCCCTCTTGATAGACAAAATCCATTCCCAGCTCCTGCCCCATCGCCGCCGCAGCCTCCGCCGACTGGATTTCCTGCAGAGAGACGACATCCGCCCCATAGTCTAAATACAGCTTCGCCAACCCCTTCAACACCTCTCGACGCGGAGACGGAGGCTGATCTGTGCGGAAGTTACTCCCCTGCCCCCAATAGATGTTATGAGAGATAACGCGAAGGAATCTCTCATCTTTCGCTCCATCAGAAGCCACCTCCTCTCCTGAAAACCCTTTGGTAAGAAGAGAAGAACCGACCAGCATACCGACCCCGAGAACTCCTCTGCGTGTCCAGTGCTTACTGAATTCGATATTCATCTCCTGCTTCATAAACTGAGCGCTTCGCGAAAACCAGAGAATTATTCCCTCGATTGCGTGGTCTTGTAGAATCGGAACGCTTTTTTCCGGAAGAACCAGGACACGGACAAAAGGCATTGCGATTCTGCGATATACGAAGTAAACACTGATATTCGTATTTCTCTAAGTATTACTTCATGGATTCTACGCCCCTCTCACCGAGACATCTTTATTTCATGGGCATTTGTGGCACTGCGATGGGTTCGGTAGCTGCGGCGTTCCGCGATGCGGGCTATCGAGTGACAGGTTCTGACAGTTCGATCTACGATCCGATGAAGTCTTTTCTAGAAAGTCGCGGCATTACTATCCTCGATGGATACAAGGAGGAAAATTTACCAGATGACGTGGATCTGTTTGTCATTGGTAATGCCCAAAGTCGCGGCAATGCAGAAGTCGAGACCGTGCTGCGCCAAAAGCGGCGCTACGTGTCTCTACCACAGCTCCTGCGAGAAGAAGTTCTCTGGGGGCGAAAGAATCTCGTCGTCACTGGCACGCACGGAAAAACGACGACCTCGTCTCTGCTCGCCTGGATCCTAGAATCGGCGGAACTGTCTCCGAACTTCGTCATCGGAGGAATCCCAGAAAACTTAGGCCAAGGGGCACGCTTCACCGGATCAGACTACGTGGTTCTCGAAGGTGATGAGTATGATTCGGCCTTTTTTGACAAGCGCTCCAAATTCATCCACTACCTGCCCGAAGTGGTGATCGTAAACAACATGGAATTTGATCACGCGGATATCTTTGATGATCTCGCGGCGGTCAAAAAGACCTTCGGCCACCTGCTGCGCCTAGTTCCGGAGAACGGGCTGGTCCTGCTGAATGGCGATGATGCGAACGCGAAGGAAGTTTTTGCCAAAGAAGGGCATTCACCCGTGAAGCGCGTGGGAATTTCTGACGAGTGCGATGTTAAAATTTCGGAGATTGATTACCACCCGCAGGGGACAGATTTCACCTTAGAAGGCGAACGGTATCAAATTAAAATGAACGGCGAATACAATGTCAGAAACGCCGCCATGGCGGTAACGGCAGCCCGTTTCGTCGGAGTTCACCCCGAACAGATTCGCGAAGCTCTGGCCACCTTCCTCAGCGTGAAGCGACGCCAGGAGGTGCGCGGAATTACTGCCAGAGGCGTCGTGATCGTCGATGATTTCGGGCACCATCCGACCGCGATCCGTGAAGCAGTCGCGGGAATGCGGGTACGCTTTCCTGGGGCACGACTCTGGGCAGTCTTCGAACCACGATCGAATACGACTCGTCGACGCGTGTTTCAGAACGCCCTGCCCGAAGCGCTCGCTACCGCCGACGGCGTGTGTCTCGCCGCCGTCGCCCGGGCTGATAAGCTGGCAGAGAATGAGCGACTCGATACGGATCTACTCATGGAAACTCTACGAAAAGGAGGAATTCCTGCTTTCTATGAGCCAGATGCGGACGCCATCGTGTCTCGTCTGAAGGAAGAAGTCCACGATGGTGACGTCGTGATCGTTTTTAGTAACGGCGGATTCGGGGGGATTCACGAAAAGCTTCTAAAAACTCTATAATTTTCATTATTTTCAAGCAAATTCTTCAGGGAAGGGTAGCTTTGCGCGGTGATCCCGTCTTCCCTGCGCGTATTTCGAGAGCTTTCGATCCTTTGTCTACTTCTGTTGGGGAGCCTTTCCTCGGCTGCGGACGAGCATGATCATGCGCAGCCCGGTTCTACGAAGGGAGAGGAGATTCGATCCCTGCGAGTGACTTACGATTTTCCACCGGATGGATCGATCCGCTTCGAACAGCGATTTTTGCTAAACGTCACCGGCGGCTCTATTCAGCGAGGTCCGATCCTGACGTATTTGACGGTTTTTCAAGGAAGCGGAGGGTTGGTTCTGGACTCTGACTTTCTGGTGGATGAAGTGATGCGGGATGGGAAGCCTGAGTCCTTCCTGATCGAGCAAGCACAAGGAAGCGTTCGGCTCCTGATCGGGTCAAAAGACCGACTCCTAGAACATCGGGTTCACGAATATGTAGTTCGTGGCTCCATGCGAGGCGATTGGCGGCGGGAGAGAAGTAGCCTCTCAACCACCCTAGATATCGTGGGGTCACTTCCGGCACTTTCAATTCATGAGACGGAAGTCATCATCCATTTTCCCAAAGGTGTAAATCAGCTCCTACACTCCGTGTCTCTCAGTGGTGCTACTCGAGCAGAAGACGAAGCGAATCACCCCTCCCCGGCAGACTACGACGCGAAACTGACGGGACGGCAACTCATCATTCGTCCGAGTGCTCCCTTCGGAGTTGATCGTCACTTTTATCTAACACTCGCTTGGCCTTCATCAGGATTTCCAGTCGAGAATCAATGGCAGCAAATTCTAAGACAGCATTCCCTGCTCCTGCTCTCGACCTTCTCTGCCGCAGTGCTCCTGCTTTTCCTCTTCTGGCTCCTGCGTCGAGCCTTGTCCCGATAAGCACTTCGCTTCGGAACATCAGGAACGATCTTGACGCATCCGTTCCCGACGTTAGACTCGCTATTTCTAGATTACTTGCTACTCACCCATCACTCGATCCTCGACCCCCATTACATCTATGAAATTCGGAATTATCGGAGCCGGCATGATCGCCAACTTTCACGCTCGTGCCATCAAAGCCATGGAGGGCGGTGAGCTACACTCATTTTACGGACGCCGTGCCGATGCCGTGGAGGCTCTAGTGACAGAGCACGGAGGCAAAGGCTACACGGATCTCGACGCTTTCCTCTCCGATCCAGAACTCGAGATCGTTACCATCGCAACACCCAGCGGGGCGCACCTAGAACCTGCCTTGGCTGCGGCGAAGGCAGGCAAGCATATCATCTGTGAAAAACCTCTCGAGATTACGCCCGAGCGCATCGACCAGATGATCTCTGCCTGTGAGCAGGCAGGAGTCACCCTAGCTGGGATTTTTAACCGTCGTTTCTGTGCAGCGATGGAGCATTTCAAACAGGCGGTCGAGGAAGGTCGCTTCGGCACTCTGACCATGTGCGATGCCTACGTGAAGTGGTGGCGCACCCAAGATTATTACGACTCGGGGGCTTGGCGCGGCACTTGGGCGCTGGACGGCGGAGGAGCACTGATGAATCAGTCCATCCACTTGGTCGATCAGTTGCTCTACTTGGCCGGGGACGTAGCGGCTGTTTCTGCCTACACTGCTTGCCTAGCGCATACCGGCATAGAGGTGGAAGATACCGCAGTCGCGATTCTCGAATTCAAAAATGGTGCTCGGGGCGTGATTCAGGGTTCCACCGCCTGCTGGTCTTCAACGGGGCATCCGGCAGAAATTCAAATCTGTGGGGACAAGGGTTCAGTCTTCCTCGCGGATGAAAGATTCCGCGTATGGGACTTCGCCGAATCCACCGCGCAAGACGCTGTGGTACGTGCCGAACTCATGCAGGGCGCTGTGGGCAAAGGACTCGGAGCGAATGATCCGAAGGCGATCAATTTCGAGAGTCACACGCGGAACTTCGAGGACGTCGTCCGAGCGATTCAGGCGGGAGTCACGCCCCGTGTCGACGGCCACGAGGCCCGACGCGCAGTCGCTCTCATCTGTGCGATCTATGAGAGCGCACGAAACGGCGGGGCGAGAGTCAGCCTCTGAGGGAGCGCCCCTAGCTCACGCTTTCTCCTCCCTTCCATGAAAAACGCTCTCGTTACCGGTGCCGCTGGCTTCATCGCCTCTCGCGTCGTTCGGATGCTACTCGATCAGGGCGTTTCGGTCACAGGGTTGGATAATCTGAATGACGCTTACGACATACAGGTGAAGCGTCACCGCCTCGCTTCGCTCGAAGCATCTCCCAATTTTCGCTTCGTCGAAGCCGATGTAGAAAATCTCTACGAACTAGAACCAATCTTCAACGGAGAACCCTTCGACGTAGTATTCAATCTCGCAGCGCGGGCAGGAGTTCGTTACAGCATCATCGATCCTCATGTTTACTTCCGCTCGAACGTCCAGGGTCTGCTGAACATAGTGGAGCTAATGCGTCGTCACGAGACCTCCCGGCTCGTTTTAGCCTCGACATCGTCCCTCTACGCCGGGCAGCCCATGCCTTTCCACGAGGATCAGCCTGTCGATCATCCGCTCTCTCCCTACGCTGCTTCGAAAAAGGCAGCGGAGGCCTTGGCATACACCTATCATCACCTCTACGAAATTCGTGTCGCCGTCCTGCGCTATTTTACCGTCTACGGTCCCGCCGGTCGTCCAGACATGGCTCCATTTCGCTTCATCAAGTGGATTCACGATGGCACCCCGATCACCGTATTCGGGGACGGATCACAGACGCGAGATTTCACGTACGTGGACGACATTGCCCGAGGCACCATTCTCGCAGGTAACTTCATCGGAGAAAACTCTCCCGCCTATACGGTGCTCAATCTCGGAGGGGGAAAAACGCCTATCTCTCTCCTCGATTTCATCTATAAAATTGAGGAGAGACTCGGAAAGAAGGCCGAAATTATATGGAAGCCGATGAGCGCTTCTGAGATGCAGGATACCGCCGCCGATATAACGAAGGCGAAGGAAGTGCTGGGATGGTCACCTGAAATCGACCTCGACGCGGGGCTCGATGCCACGGTGGACTGGTATCTGCAAAACCTCGACTGGGCCTCGCGAGTGCAACTTTGACCGATCTCAACTGATCCCGCGCTCGCTGCTTTCGACGAATTCCAGCAGATGGAGTAGCTCCGGACCGTGATCTGTCCAAGCACGAATCCGCTCCAGTGCCTGACTTCGATTCAGTTCACCTCGATACAGGATACGGTGGGCCTCCTTAATCCGTGAGATCACCTCAGGAGCAAAATTGCGACGACTCAGTCCCGTGGTATTCACCATTCTCACCTTTGCCGGATTTCCATCGGCCACCATGTAGGGCGGCACATCCTGAATCACCTTCGAGCAGCCACCGGTAATCGCATGGGCACCGATTCGACAGAACTGATGCACGGCCGTCAGCCCACCCAAAATGGCGTAATCCTCGACCACTACATGCCCTGCCAATGTGCCATTATTGGAAAAAATCACATGATCCCCAACAATGCAATCGTGAGCGATGTGACTGTAGGCCAAGAAATTCCCATAATTTCCGATCACCGTTCGAGATTCGGGCGCCGTACCCCGATTGACTGTGCAAAACTCGCGAAAAGTATTGTCGTCGCCGATGTGCAGATAAGTTGGCTCGCCTACGTATTTTAGATCTTGCGTGCGCTGACCGATGGAGGCATAAGGAAAAAATTCGTTTCTTTCTCCGATTTCACTCGGTCCTGCCAGTGTGACGTGATTGTGAAGCTGACATCCCTTTCCCAGTCGCACTCCTGCTCCGATGATCGAATAGGGGCCGATGACGACATCCCCGGCCAGTTCTGCACGCGAATCGACGATCGCCGTCGGATGAATGTCGTTGCTCATGGGGATTGAAGTTGTCTTGCGACGATGATCGAGATCAGTCCAACAGCGCAAATTTCAACTCGGCTTCGGAGGTGGTTTCACCGTTCACGCTACAGCGACACATGGCATGCCCGATGTTGCGGCGTACTTTCAGAACCTCGGCTTCGATGATGAGCGTATCTCCCGGCAGGACCGGCTTCCGAAACTTCACCCCGTCAGCACTCATGAAATATCCGATCTTGCCCTGATTTTCCGGGCGTCGGAGCAGGGAAATGCTCGCGACTTGGGCCATCGCTTCGACTTGCAGGACGCCGGGCATCACGGGATGACCGGGGAAATGCCCCTGGAAGTAGGGTTCGTTAATCGTTACCTGCTTGAGCCCCGTGCATTTGAACTCTCCGTCGAAGCCGATGATGCGGTCCACCATCAGGAAAGGATAGCGGTGAGGCAGGACTTTCTGCACTTCGATATTGCTCATCACACCCTCACCCGTGGGAATCATCACCGCCGGGACGGCAGAGAGAGTCTCTGCGAAGGTGGCCGCTAACTTGGCCGCCAGCTGCGTGTTGGGACCGTGCCCCGGCTTCACCGCGATCACATGTCCCATGATGCGCTTTCCACTCAGCATCAGATCGCCGACGAGATCGAGAATCTTGTGTCGAGCGAACTCCTCGGGATAGCGCATCGCCTCCTTGCTCATTACGGAATCGCCTTTCACTACCACCGCGTTCTCCAGACTCCCGCCTTTAATCAGGCCTTTTTCTAACAGCGGGGCCACGTCCTCGTAGAAAACGAAGGTTCGGGCGTGGGCGATCTCCTTCTCGTAGGTTTCCGGCGTGATCTCGGTGGAATAATACTGCGTCATCCGCCCGTCCGGTCCCACCTGCGTGCAGGAAATGCGGAAACTCTTATCGGGCACGATGGTCAGTAGCGATCCGCCTGGTGTTTCCAGATGGATTGTTTCGCGGATTTCGAAGACTCGGCGATTCGCCTCCTGCGTCACGATTCCAGCCTTCTTAATGCAATCAACGAAGGGCCGCGCCGATCCATCGCCGATCGGCGGCTCGTTCGCATCCATCTCGATGATGGCATTGTCCACGCCCATCCCTACCAGAGCAGAGATGACGTGCTCTACCGTATGGACTTTCACTGAACCCTCGGCCAAGGTTGTCGCTCGCTCCACCGTCTGCACCTTCGAGACGTGTGCGTTGATAAAAGGCTTATCCGGCAGATCGATACGTCGAAACTTAATCCCGGTGTTCACCGGCGCGGGCGACATCGCCAGCGTGACCTGTTCGCCTGTATGGAGCGAGGTTCCGGTGAGAGCAGCCGTCGAGGCGAGAGTCTGTTGTTTCTGGACCGACATAAGGAAAATTCCGAAAGAGTTCGGAAACGAGAACCTCTAGCGCAATTGCGGAGATAGTCCAGTGTTTATCCAAAGGCTTTCCGGTGCCCGATGCGCAAGAATGGCTCAGCCACCCTGCTCCAGTGACATTGCACAGAAGAAAGGGAGTCACTCAGGACTGATTCGACCACTCACGCGAGACTCGGTGGGGCAAAGCCCTCGCGATAGGTTCGCGACAGCAGCGTCTGATTCGCCTCTTCGTGATTCGTGAAGCGGTAGTTCGCCCCATCCCAGTGCAGTTCCTGATTCGGATAGCGCGTGGCCTTGGTCGCTAGTAGAGCGGGTTCTGTAATGCGGCTACCGATATCAAAAGGCGTCCAGAGGGGTTTTTCTTCACCCAGACAGCAGTCGGCCCAGTCTTTCCAGTGATCGCGCGGCCCAACCTCTGGCAGAGGCTCGTTCTCCACCAGCTTGCCCTTGCGATAGATTTCGAACTCGCCACCCGGTTGGAGAAGCAGCGCCCCGTCTTCACAGACCACCATCGTGCAACTGCCCGTAATCTTCGAGACAGGCAGTCCCAGAGAGGCAAAAGACGGACGAATGTTACTATCCGCATAGTGGAGGACGAACTTTTCCCGAGCGAACTTGCCCCCGCCAGGATACGTGATGATCGCGTGATTATAGCCAGAATGCCCCTCTCCCGATGGTTTGATCGTATCCGTCTGCACTGCTTCCGGAGCGGGGAGGTCGTAGGCGAAGTAGAGCACGTCGATCAGATGGCAACCCCAGTCGGCCAGCATACCGCCACCCGTTTCCCAGAACGTGCGCCAGCGGCGGGGATGAAGATCCTCACTGTAGGGTAGAGCCTGAGTGAGCGGTCCCTGCCAGAGTCCCCAGTTCATGGTCTCTGGAACAGGCTGTGCAGCGGTATAAGAGTTCCACGGCTCGGTAAAATAGGTGCCACGACTGATTCCACCTGTCCAGATATGAGCCTCGACAGGCTTGCCGAAACGCCCGGATCGCAGCATCTCCACCGCCTGCATCCGACCAGCAAAACAGGCCCGCTGATTCCCCATCTGTGTGTAGAGTCCCGGACGCGCCTTGAGCGCTTCGCGGAGAATACGCAACTCGTCGAGTTGG
>JBDHQE010000049.1:0-18545 GCA_039806885.1 Verrucomicrobiales bacterium | reverse complement strand
GAGCTTGGTGAAAGAAAATTACGAGAGCGGTCTCGTGAGCTTCCAGAACGTACTGGATGCTGAGCGGACGAAATTCAGCACGGAGGACGAGGAAGTATACAGTCGAGGACGAGTCGCACGGGATTATGTCTCTCTCTTTAAGGCTCTCGGCGGAGGGACGGAGCATGAATTTATCCCCGCTGCGGAAAAGACCGAGCGTCCCCACCACGTGCGGCTTCGTAGGAAAGTCACGGAAAGCGCTCTGGAGCCTCTCCGGGCGGAGCCTGTGAAAAATGGATCAGAAGCAGGTTCTCAACTCCGCCAGAAGAAACAGTCACGTTAGTTCTCTGAAGTTGATCCTGTGTGAGTAACAAGGCAGTACTTGATCGCATTCTTAAAAAAGAATAAAAAAGAAGGAATTTTCACTGGTATTGAGACGCATTATCACGATAGTGACTGAAGATATGACGACACAACAGACTGCTGGAAAGTTTCTTTTTGGTTCGCACAATTCGGTTCTTTGGGCCTGGGATCTCCCGGGAGAAGAGGGCTTAGCGGCGAGTACGGTAACATTGCCTTCAGACCAGATCGTTCTGCTGATTCCCGTAGAAAGATTTCTAAGTTATCGTCAAAACGGGATCGAATATCGCATTGAACCTGGTTCGGTGGGTATCGTGAACACAAGAATTGCACGGACGGAACTCGACTTCCCTTCAAGTGTGGATGCGATCCTCGTCGGAATACGGCATGACACTCTGGCGACGATGTTGGAATCATTTCGACCCGGCCTGATGGCGAGCGTACGCGACCTTGTCTATCATTCACGTGCGCGAGCTGAATTATCCGCTCGCTCGGAGATTGCGGCCCAGATTGTTCCTGCGATGCGTGAGCCTCTCGTCTCCGGTACTGCTCGGGCGTTCTGGTATGAGAGTCAGTTGAAAATGTTACTTGCGATTCTCTGTTTCGTCCCGGCTTCAGGAGAAGAGGAGTTTTTCTGTACGCGTCAAAAGCGACTCGCTAGAATCCGTGTAACCAAGGCGAAGGCCATGCTGGAGACGCGGCTGGACGAATCGTTCGATCTCGGTCGGCTTGCTGCTGAAGTCGGCTGTAGTGCTAGTTATCTAAGCCGCACGTTCTCTTCTACGGTCGGGATGACGATCAGTCAGTATTTGAGAAAGAGGCGCGTGGAAAAGGCTGCAGATCTGTTGGTCACAGGGCGTTACAATGTTAGTGAGGTCGCTCTAGAAGTCGGTTACCAGAGTCTAAGCCACTTCAGTAAGGCCTTCCAACAGGTGAAAGGTTGCCTACCTTCCCGGTATGAGGCGGCGTGAGGGAAAAAGGCAGTCAAAAGCTGTGACTCGGATATTTCTGCTGCCAATCTCAATCCTCGGATCACAAATCTGACGAATCGATCTGTGGCAGCGATTGCCATACCTTCTCGAGGCTTCGGCTTTTGATCGGTGATTTCGCATGTTCCACTGCTATTGATCCCTTGGCGATTTCCTCTCACAGTGCTCACTTTGAATGGGGCGCTGCGATATCGTGACCTTTTTCCTGTCGAAGCGTTCTCTACGTGCCTGCACGCGTAGGGACGTGCGAGAATGTGCTCTACTGGCGTTTTGAGGGGCGTTTACATCGGAGCTTTGAAGATCTATACTCGATCCTTCCCATCAGATGAAACAACATTTTTTCTTTGCTATCGCTTTGCCGCTCGCTCTTTTCGCATTCTCTCCTCTTCTGGTCAGTGCGGATGAAGTGATTGTCCCGAAGGGAATCAATGATTCTTTTCAGTCCCCGGATCCGAAGGCTTACGTTGAGCGTTTTGAAAAAGAGAGCAGGGAAGTGTATCATCTGCGCGAGGAAGTCATCAAACATCTGCACCTGAGACCAGGAATGGCGATCGCTGACGTCGGTGCAGGCACTGGATTTTTTACTCGCTTGATGGCGAAGGAAGTCGGCTCGGAAGGGAAGGCTTATGCGGTGGATATCGCCAAGAATTTTATCGACCACATTATGAAAACCTGCCAAGAGCAGGGGTTGAAGCAAGTGGAAGGTATCGTGTGCACTGCCGATGACTCGAAACTCGCTCCGAATTCGGTCGATCTTGTCTTTATTTGCGATGTGTATCACCACTTCGAACATCCGGAAAAAACGATGGAATCCATCGTGCAGGCTTTAAGACCTGGCGGACGGCTCGCTCTGATCGAGTTCGTGCGGAATGATGATAGCTCCGACTGGACGAAGGAACATGTAAGAGCCGGACAGGATGTCTTTCAAAAGGAGATCGAGGTCGCTGGCTTGGAGCTGATTGAGCAGGTCGATATTTTCAAAGACAACTACTTCCTGATCTTTCGGAAGAAGTGAAATCGCAGGGGGCGGGTGAAGGAGATCGATTCATCAAATCACCGACATCAAGGGTAAGCGAAAAAAATTCAGATCGCCAAGGCCTGATCGGCATCGCCGAAGTGCTCGACACGGACGCCCATGCGATCCATCAGGGCGATGTGAAGACGGCAGAGTTTGCGGTTTGGTGCCTCACTCAGATCGTAGGCTTGGCCACCTTTGATCGTCCCTCCGCCCAGCCCTGCCAGCACGACAGGTAACTGACGCGAGTCGTGGGCGTTCCCATCCATGAGACTACTGGTGAGCAGGATCATACTGTTTTCCAGAAGACTGCGTTCGCCTTCATTTGTAGCATCCATTTTCTGAAGAAACTCGGACCAGAGCTTCACTTGGTGTTCATTTACTTTTTGATAGTGGGAGAGTCGAGTTTCGTCGTTGGCATGGTGCGACAGCTCGTGGATACCAGAGGTGACCCCGTCGAGACTGGGAAAGCGCATATTCGACAGGTCGTTGTTCATCATGAAAGTCGCTACCCGTGTGCGATCCATCTGGAAGGCGAGTAGCATGATATCGAACATGAGACGCAGATGGTCTTCCGAACTGGCGGGAATACTGGCTTCGGGCCGTCCGATCGTCGGGGCCGTCACTGTAGGCTGCCAACCTCTGCCTTGAGTCTCAGCCTGACTGATGCGCTCCGCCTGCTCCACACGTTGCTCGATCTCCCGAACGGAATGCAGGTATTCATCGAGTTTCTGGCTGTCACGAGCACTGAGGCGCCGCTGTAGACCCTTAGCATCCTCGAGAACGAGATCGAGTATACTTTTGTCACGCTGACGCTTGCTTCCGTCGTCGAAGAGCTGGTCGAAGGCCTGCTGAGGAAAGATTTCCTTGGGGGCAGGCGTGGTGGGGGTGCTCCAAGAGATGTAGGCGGAGTAGATGGAGGTAAAACCGGAGTCGGTGGAGTAACTCGGGCGTTCGGTCCCGAGAACGACGCTGGGTATGGGCGTCTCTCGCCCTGTCTTCGCCGCTACGATCTGGTCCATGGTGGTTCCGACTTCGACATCGGTCGTGGTCTTTTTTACTCGGAGACCGGAGAGGAGATTCATTTTGGGGTAGTGCCCACCTTCGCCTTCGATAGTCGTGGGGTTCCACAGACCCTTGAAGGTGATCACTTTGTTTCGTATCGGCTCGAGCGGGCGCAGAGAGTTGGCGAACTGAATACCGCCGTCGCCCATCGTAGCTCCCCAGTGGTGAGGATTCACGCCATTACCGGTGAAGCAAACCGCCAGTCGGCGCGGGGCAGTGGTGGACTTCGCGGTCTCGGCTCCGAAAGCGGCGATGGATTCGAGCCAGGGGAGCCCCAAGGCAACTCCTGTGCCTCGAAGGAATTTACGGCGAGATACGTTCATCTGATGAAAATGGAAAAGCTTGGAGGGTGTTCGCTTGCGAATCGTTCAATCATGGAGTCGCCGCGAGGACGGGGGTATCGAAGCGTCGATGGAGAAACTGGCGGCTCGTGACAATTTGAGACACAACGGCGAATATGCGCCCATCGCTCTGATCGAGAGCCGTCGCGATCTGATCAAGAAGATCGTTGTCCGTGGGGAGAATCCCACGTCCGAGGGCATATCCAGTGAGTTTTTTCGAAAAGTTTCGGATGAACTGAGCTTTCTCCTTCCGGAACTGCTCGCGCAATCCTGTCATGCCTTTGAAAGTGCTACCGTCGATCAGTGTCCCTGTATCGTCGATCAGATCACCTGCGATGTCAGCAGCGCGGAAGCGTCCGATAGGATCGAAGCTCTCCAGCGAGAAACCGAGCGGATCGATGCGCTCGTGACAGACGGCGCAGGATCGTTCGAGGCTGTGTAGGCGCATGGATTCACGCAGGGAGGAGGGCTTCTCTCCTACGTTTTTGAGTTCCGGCACGTTCGGAGGCGGAGGTGGCGAGGAGTAGCCGAGCACGACGTTGTAAAGGAAGTCACCACGCAGGATGGGACTGGTGCGATCCGGGCGGGATGTTTTCGTGAGAATCGCCCCCATTCCTAGGAGGCCGCCTCGATGCTGGTCGGTGACTTTCACCTCGCGAAATTCCGGCCCTTTGACATTCGGCACTCCGTAGAGGGCGGCGAGGCGCTCGTTCAGGAAAGTTGTCTCTCCGAGTACGATGTCCATCACACGACGATTCTCCAAGAACAAGTGGGAGAAAAACTCCACCGTTTCGCGCTTCATATCATCGCGCAGTTCTCGCGTCATCTCGGGGAAGCGTTTGGTGTTGACCCCATCGTGCCGCTCAAAGTCGGAGAACTTCAACCATTGCCCGGCGAATTCCTCGGCGAGAGCTGTGGCGCGGGAATCCTTTAGCATACGCTTCGCTTGGGAAATGAGTATTGCTGGGTCGCGCAGGCGGTCCTCTGCGGCCAGATGCCGTAGTTCTTCGTCGGGCATCGTCGCCCAGAGAAAGTAGCTCAGGCGTGACGCGATCTCCCAAGAATCCAGAGCCAGGTCGCCTTCCTGTGGCGTTCCACTCTTGATGCTCGCTAGGGTCCCTTCGGCGGGCAAAGTTTCTGCTTTAAAAAGGAAATGCGGAGAAACCAGGATGCGTACGAGTCCTTCCCGTCCCGCTGATTCGCGGTCCAGTCCTTCGGTGACACGCTTTTGGTAGAAATCAGCAAGTGCTTTCTTTTCTTCATTGGCCAGCGGGCGACGCCAGGCCTGAAAAGCGAAACGATGAAGGTGATCCACCATGGAGGCATCATATTCCTGCGCCTGCTGCGGATTTAACTGACGTTGAGTTACGAGACGCCAATCCTTCTTCATTGCCGTTAGCTTATCTTTCTCTTTTTGACTCAGCATGGCTCCAAGCTGATCGTCATTGAAGTAATAAACGCCGAATCCGCCCTGTAGTGGACGGTATAGATTGCGTGCGACTTCTTCCAAACGACGCTCGAACATATCGGGGAGGGCTAGTTTCATCTGGTGGAACTCACCCATCGTCCGAGCAGATGCTGAGGTGCGAACTTTCCAGATCGTGAGTACGCCCGGCAGCACTCGATCTAGGGGGCGCTGAAGTTTGCCCGTGATCATCTTCCATTGCATGGTGGCGGCGTCGATCTCAGGATTCTCTAGGTCGAGCCATGTTTCGGCTCGTGCCCAGCTTGCGCCTTCAGGCAGAGGCAGGGTGATCGCCCTCGGAGCCGTGACCGCCAAAACACTCGGCTCGATCTTTCGGCCTTCCAGCGGATGCTTGCCAAAGAGGCTGCGCGTCACTTTGAGTGAATCGAGTTCTTTTTTCTTCGCTTCGACATCCGCAGGTGGAGGTGTCGTCGCAATTCCCTTGTCTAACTCCGCGATGCGATCGTTGAGCCAAGTGAAATAATCCATCGACGTTTTGGGCGTTTTCACTTCGATCTTCTTCACCAAAGCGATATCTCCTTTGTTCCCGTCCCCTGCGTCGCCAAAGCAGAGAATCACCTCGCGATGCCCGGCGACAGGCCCTTCCATGGGGTAGGGACGGATGCCATCGGCGTCTTGTTGACGCCGCTGGACACCGCTCCCCGGCTTTCGAGGGTTATTCCAAGAGAGTTGATCAGCCTCGATCGAGAGGATTTTGTCGCGAACTGCTGCGGGGATTTCGAGAGCCTTCGCGGAATCGGGTCCTGACAAGTCGCGCCAAGGGATGCGAATCAAGTCGAGATAGCGCGATTTTGGTTCGGTGGAGTTGAGCAGATTCCACCAATTTTGCAGAAAGGGTAGTGTGAGCTGTTCCTCCTTCGCCAGCGTCTCTAGCGAAGTCTTCAAATAGCGATGTTTCCAGCAGGCGATCAGATAGTCACGGATGCGCAGATCGTCGAAGTCACCGGGTAGGTGAGGAGCTGCCTTCTCCTGATACCAGACGTAGAGACCCTGTTCGACTTGGGCCTTAATCTGCTCCGCTCCACGGAGGCCGATGCGTGATTCGTGAAAGATCGGCCCTTCACCCGGGAGGAATGTGGCATGATCGGCGAGCTTTCGTGCAGCGCCGAAATACTTGTCGAGAGAGGCGGAGCTGAAAAATAGGACGTCACCAGTATTCGCAAATCCCTCACCACCCCCTCCGTCGGCCTGAAACTCGCTGGCGAGATGATAGGAGTGGCCGGTGAGGTCGCGAATGGTTCGGTCGTATTCGCCATTGGTCAGTCGCCTCATCGTGACAGGGCCAGGATCGCCAGGATTCGTCGCAGCCATCGTATCGAAGGCATGTTCGATCCAGGCGACGATCGCTTTTTCTTCCTTCTCCTCGAGCGGCTCAGCCTTTTCCGGTGGCATGTCACCGTTCAGGATGGAGTCGAGAACTCCGTCCCAGAGTTCATGCTCTTGATCGACGTTTGGGTTCTCAGCCAGAACTTTTAAATCGACATCGCCCTTGGTTTTTTTGCCCCCGTGACATTCGTAACATTTTGCTTCCAGCAGAGGCTGAATTTCTTTCCAGTCAGGAGCTGCTTGGATCACGAAATTACCGCTGGACAGGAAAATGACTACGCCAGCTAGGGCGAGCCCAGCGGAACGGACAGAGGAGGCGTGCGTCGATCTTCGCATGAGGGAGAAAGTCGGAATCGGAAGAAGAGTCGTTATTATCAGCCTTGAGTGAGGATTTACAAGATAGACGCTTCGCGCAATGGCGCAGGGCAGGGGACTGTTTGATCCGTGAGATTCGTCCGAGATATGTTATCAGCACTCACGGGATACTGGATTTCTTCGGCTTTTTCGTTTCTCTCGTTCGATGTGTGCCCTAGATTGCCTGATCCCAGAGGGATTGATTTCTCATGTCAGATCGATACGACTTTCTCATCATTGGTGGTGGCAGTGCCGGATATGCTGCCGCACGAACTGCTCACGAGCTGGGACTCTCTGTCGCAGTGGTGGACAAGGCGAGTCGTCTGGGTGGACTCTGCATTCTAAGAGGTTGTATGCCGTCGAAATCACTCATTGAATCCTCGAATCGTCTTCGCGCGATGCGTCGAGCGTCGGAATTCGGACTTCGGGCGAGTGAACTCGGGGCAAATACCGTCGAGATTATTCGCCGAAAGAGACGTCTTATCGGTGAGTTCGCAGCGTATCGGACTGATCAGCTTCAATCGGGACGCTTCGATCTAATCCGGGGCGCAGCCGCCTTTCGCGGACCGACCTCGGTCGAGATTACTCCTCTCGACGGTGGCCCTACCCGTATCGTTGAGTTTTCCTCTGCTCTGATCGCCACAGGATCGGAAGTATCGATTCCCCCAGTGCCGGGGCTGGCGCAAGCAGACTATTGGACGAGCGACGATATTCTGGACGCGGAAGAGCTGCCTCCGGATATGATCGTGCTGGGCGGTGGAGTCATCGCTTTGGAGATGGCCTGCTATCTAGAGGGGCTAGGACGGGAAGTCACAGTGATCCAGCGCAGCGAGCGCGTCTTGAGGTCGGCTGATCCGGACGTGTCTCATGCTCTCGAAAAGGTCTTAACGGAACGAGATAACTTCCAGCTCTTCACCGGAACTAAGTTACTTCGGGTCGAGTGTTCGAAGGCAGGCAAAACGGTATTCTTCGAACAAGGCGGACAGGAGCATTCGGTGACAGCTAGCCAAATCCTGGTGGCAACTGGACGTCATCCTGATACGGCGTCCCTACGAGTGGAGAGAGCGGGCATAGCACTCAGCGAGAGCGGACGTATCGTGTGTGGCTCGGACCAGCGGAGTTCTGTTACTACGATTTTTTCTGCAGGAGATGCTTGCGGTCCACATGACGTCGTCCATATCGCCATCGAGCAGGGGGAAATCGCGGCGCAGAATGCGGCGATTGCGCTTGGGCGCTCGATAGGGCCGATCCGTGAAATTGATGATCGCTTGAAGCTTCTCGGAATCTTCTCCGATCCGCAGGTTGCGATGGTGGGACTCTCCGAAGCCGAGGCCGCCGAATCTGGAATCGACTTTGCGGCGGACTCCTATCCCTTCGACGATCACGGGAAGTCGATGCTGATGGGCGAGATGCACGGATTCGTGAAGCTGATCGTCGAGACAAAGAGTGGGGAGATCATCGGTGCCTCAGTGGTAGGTCCGGAAGCGGTGGAACTGATTCACGAGATCGTGGTAGCGATGCACTTTCATGCGACAGCGAGCCAACTGATGAAAATTCCACATTATCATCCGACTTTGAGTGAAATCTGGACTTATCCTGCAGAAGAGCTTTCCAAATACGGATGATTACGTTAAGATTCCGAGAATGATCGAGTTTTGGCTCGATCTGAATGAAACACTTAACCACTCAAGGCCGTGCTGGAACAAATCACCAATCAAGAAGACAATTCAGGGGCCGGTGACAAATCGACCGGCAAAACTCCTGAAGCCAAAAAGTCACGCCCGAATCCGTCTGCTGTGTCTAGCAGTGGCACAGGCGGTGGAAAGAATATCCTCTCGAGCGATGTGCACATCAAAGGGAAGCTCCGCTTTTCCGACAATCTGATCATCGACGGTCGAATCGAGGGCGAGGTCAATTCTGAAGGCGACCTGACCGTGGGCGAAAACGCTCGCATCGTCGGAAACCTAAATACGCGCTCTGTCGTTGTTTATGGAAAAGTCGAAGGAAACATCACGGTGACGGATCGATGCGAATTGAAACAAAATGCTGCACTTCATGGAGACGTGATCGCGGGTAAGCTGGCGATCGAAGAGGGCGCGACGTTCATGGGGACATCGACGGTGGGCGCTCCGCGCTCCAGTCAGAATGCAGGCAAAACTGGCTCGGGTTGAAATCGTCCACTTTTTCATCCTTTTTTATCCGACCTTTGGGGAATCACGAAGGCGGGGTGACTCTTTACAGACTCAGCTCCGTCGCTCTCCGTCGGCTCTCATTGGCTGCGCTGCTATTGATCCTCTGACATGCTGATCAAGCGACATCGATATAAAAAGATTTCGGTTTCCTGTCCCTTCTGCGGTCACGCGCAGGAGGAACCTAGTCAGGTGATTTCTTCCTTTTGTCGGAATTGCGGAGAATATTATCGAGTCCATAAAGGCGTGGCGATCAGATATTCTGGTCCATTGGTATCGGGAATTTCCGACTATACTAGCGAGCGAAAGTCGAATCAGGCGAAGGATAAGAGATCGAGTAAAGGAAAGAATTCTTCCGAGGAGAAGTCTCCAAAAGAGACGGAGGCATTCTCGTCTCATTCTTCCGATTCGACGTCCCGCGACGAAGTTCCACTTCCGGCCAGTGTATTCTTCGGATTCACGGATCAAGTAGAGGGAACTGAGACACAGGCACCCGTGCTGGGCGTGGAATCTCAGGGGCGGGAAGTGCTCGCACAGGGTTCCATGGCCGCCCTGATCGGAGCATCGCAAACCGTTCTGGTTGCGGAGAAGGATCACATGCCCCCCGATTATTCGCCGGAAGAGCAGGAGCGCAGCGCTGCAGAGATTGCCACCCGTCCGGTGAGGTGTTTCCGTTGCAGTCATGTGCAGAATGTTTCCACCTTTGCAAAATCGTCTCAATGTGGGCGTTGTAATACATATATCAATCTGGCTAACTACCAGATTCGGACCATACAGTCTCACACCCTACGCACTCGAGGAGACGTCACGGTTACGCGACGGGGGGGATTAGTGGGCAATTGCGAAATCGCATGTCATAACCTCTTTGCCTCTGGCCCTGTGGATGCGACAGTGGATTGCTCGGGCGAGGCAGTGTTCCGTCACTCCGGAATTGTGCGGAGTGAAGTGTATTGCGATTCTCTCGTTGTAGAAAAGGGATGCGAAGTGCGTTTCCCGATTGGCGTCATGGCAAATCGTGTGGAGATTCTAGGGCATGTATTTGGAGATGTGACCTGCTCAGGTACGGTCCACATCGGTTCTTGTGGGCTAGTCGAAGGGAATCTCAACGCCGTCGCTCTCGATTTGAAAGAGGGAGGACAAATTACGGGGGAAACCCGACTTGATTCCTCGATCACTACCACGCCTCCTGCCCGAAACGGTTTCCATCCTGAGATTATCGGCTAATGTAGCCACATCCAATCCCTCGTATAATCCTATGAGCACCACTCTGACATCATCCACTGATCTCCGTGCCGACATCCTCGCACTGAAAAAGGAGAGGAAGGCAGTGATTCTGGCGCACAACTACCAGAATGCAGAAATCCAAGAAATTGCTGACTACGTCGGGGACTCTCTGGGACTCGCGTTCCGAGCACAGGAAACCGACGCTGAGGTGATCGCTTTCTGCGGAGTTCACTTCATGGCAGAAACCGCGAAAATCATCAATCCGACCAAAACGGTCGTCATCCCTGATGCTGAGGCGGGCTGCTCTCTCGAAATGGCTTGTCCGAAAGAGGATCTGGCGGAATTTTTGCGGAAAAACCGCGAGAAGAACTACTACGTAATTACCTACATCAATTCGTCTGCTGAGGTGAAGGCGCTCTCTGACGTGATTTGCACCAGTGGAAATGCGGTGCGCATCGTGGAAGCGGCACCAAAGGATCGACCGATCCTCTTCGCCCCGGATGAGAATCTGGGTGCTTGGGTTCAGCAGCAGACAGGTCGCGAAATGGAACTTTGGCACGGCACCTGCTACCTGCATGTCGAATTCACCCGCGACAGCATTCTCCAGATCAAGGATGAGTATCCTGATGCTGTCATCGTCGCCCACCCTGAGTGCACCACTGCTGTGCGCCTGCTGGCGGACGAGGTGTGCTCGACGGAGAAAATGATCAGCTTCTGTCGCAATACCCCTGCCCAAGATATTATCGTGGTCACGGAATCAAACATGCTCAACCGTCTTCGTCGTGAAGTGCCGGATAAAAATCTGATCGCTGGCCCGACGGAACGATGTGCGTGCGCTGAATGCAAATTCATGAAACTCAATACGATGGAGAAGTTGTATCGCTGTCTGAGAGACCTGCAGCCAGAGGTAACTCTCACTGAGTCGGTTCGCAAGGCAGCGGAGGCCCCGATCCTGCGAATGTTGGAGTTGAGTAAGTAAGAAGTTTCACTAGAACTAAATCGATGAGCAATTATCAATGGGACAGCACTTTCACAGCCCTTTTCGAGCGCTGCGTCGCTCGTTATCAGGCGGGTGATGAAGACTTCGAAGGCTACTATGACGAGTCCGATCTCGCTTTTCTCGATTCCATTGGCTACGGGAAGCGCGAGTTCTTCGACTTCGTCGAAGACTTTGCTCGGGAAAACGTTCCCACTCTCACCACGGCGATATTGGTCGCTTCTGTTCGTCGGGATTATCTGCGTGAAATCATGAAGGGGGTAAAGAGCGATCACGTCGTAGCGACTTCGTCTCTGCCTGCTAAAACAGCGGAGTTGGGCGGATACGTTTGGCTCCCGCGCATTATTGCCAAGGCTCGTGCCAAACTGCGTGGCGAGCTCGACCCAGATACGATGTATTGCTGCGGAGGGGATCGACGATTTCTTCGCGGGCAGGACATCGCTCCGTCTGACTTCTTGCGTGCTGTCTGGGCTGCGGGCGACGATGATGGGAAAATTCTCGAATACGTGAAATCTCGCGGAAAGGAAGCGTAGGCATCCTGAGGGAACTATTGCTGAATTGGATTGTGCTGAGGGAGTCACTCTGCGAATGAAATTTCGGTAAGAATGACCTCACAGTGTCACAAACACTCCCGCAAAGATGGCGTCCTTTCGCTCGTCTTCCGATGCGTTCTGCTAGGTTCGATTCTCTTGTTTCTGTCGATTGCCTCCGCCCAGGAGAGCCTAGTCGATCTCCCACTCTTTCGACAGGCTTCGCAAGCTCTGGTCGATCAGCGTTTTGACACGGCGGCGAAGCAGTTCAGAGAGTGTCTTCCGCTGGTAGCTGGGCATGAGAAAGAAGAAGCGCCCGAAGGAGATCTCATCGTGAGACGAATGCTCGAAGCGCTGGTCCGCAATGGAGAGACGGGTGAGGCTGTCTCTTGGGTATTGGGAAATCAGCCCTTTCCGCTTTCTCCTGCCACGCATTACTGGATCGCCCTAGCATTCCAGGCCGAAGAGAGATATACAGAGGCGGCTGAATCGTATGAATTCTACATCGCGAACTCAGGGGCGATACCACAGTCCATACGGATCAATTATGCAGTTTGCTTGGCACGCAGCGGTCGTCATGAGATGGCTGCAGAGCTGATTCAGGAGCTTCATCCAGAGACAGCGCAGGAGGCCATCTGTCTGGCGCAGATCGCTAATCTGACCTCATTTGCTCCCTCCGGGAAGGTCGCATCGGCCTCTCTCGAAAGTCCCAATGAACCGACGAGCTTCGAACTACGTCTCGATGAAGCACGTCTCGCTGCGGCCGCCCAGATGCGCGTTGGGAACCGAGATGGAGCTCTGGAAGCTCTTTATCATTTGGTGGATCAGGCCTCAGATGAAGAGGAAGCTCGCCGCGCTTTCGTCCTGACAGAGGTTTTTCTCGATGGTGCTCGCCCCCCGAGTCTTTCGCATCGCTTTGCAGAGTGGCAGGAAAAAGACGCCTTGCCTAGTCGGGAGACCGTGATGCTCTTTCGCTGCATTTTACTGGAGGATGAACCGATGCGATCCGCGCAATTGCGGGCATTTTTACCGACTCTATCAGAGCCGAATCTGCGAGTGGAGGCTGCGATCCGCTTAGGTGAGGGGGTGGAGGTTCCTGCTTCACTTCCTCGCGATTTGCATGAACGCCTCGACTTCGCTGTCGCATCCGCCTACTTCAGGAATAAAAAGTTTCCAGAGGCCATTCAGCAATTTGCACGGATGGCCGAAGACTATCGAGGGGAAAGTGCCTGCCGCGCCCTTTTCAATGCGGCGGTGACAGAACTCCGAGCAGAGAATTTTTCAGAATTTACGCGATTTGAGTCGGCACTGGCCGCCCGGAATCCTCACTCAGCCTTGGTCGCGGATCTCCTCTTTTTAGGAGGACTCTATGAAGCCGCGCACGGCCTGCCAGATGCTTTTACGCGCCTCACTCACTTCGTTCGCGATTTCCCCGACAATCCATCCTACATTGATGCGCAGCATACTCTCGCCGAGATTCACCTGAATCAGGCTCCTGCTCGCCCCCACGATGCACGCCTGATCCTCGATCAGCTCCGTTCTAAGCCATTGACACTAGAGCAGAGCGAACGGCTGGACTACATCGCGCTCTGGACAGAAGTGGTGGAACGGAAAACTCCCGAAATTCTCCGTCGGTCTGAAGATTTCGCCGCGAACTGGCCCGCATCGAAACGCCTAGCTGAAGTACTCATGATTTTGGGGACCGAGCAATACCTTCGGCGCGATCTCGTTGCGGCTACGACGACTTTTCGGCGAATCGCCGACCAGCTATCAGAATCTTCCTATGCGGAGGAAGCTCGCTTTTTTCAGGCCAAAGCCCAGCCGGAACTAGACGAGGCCTTAGTCCTGTGGAAGCAGATCGTTTCGGGAAACGGCCCCTTCGCTGATCAGGCGGCTCACGAAATGGCCCTGTTGCTCGTCAGTTTCGATCGTTTTGACGAAGCACAGGAGCAGTTTGACGGACTGATTAAGCATCTCACTCCAGACAGGCCACTTTTCTACGCTGTCCAGGCCGATTCCGCTTGGACCTCATACATGAAGGCGCTGGCGCGAGCGAAAGATGCTGATCTGCTGTCGGCAGCGGCAGAGCAGTTCGCATCGCTTTCTTACATGGGAAGCGCTCCCTCTTCGTGGCGATACAATGCGGCTGTGCGGCGAGGAAAATGTCTGGAGGCATTGGGTAAATCATCGGTCGCACTCGAGATTTACCAATCCATCGTCGGAGAAACTCGCTCGAATTCTCCCTCGGTGGATCCATCGCCTGAGGAAATGGAGTGGGTTTTTCGTGCGGGATTTTCGGCGATTCATATTCTCAGTAATCAGGAGAACTGGCGCTCGGCGATCAGTATCGCGGATACTCTGTCCGAAAAGTTCGGTCCTCGCAGCTTCGAGGCGTCTCGGTTAGCGGAAGTGCTCCGACTGAAGCACTGGATTTGGGATTGAAACGGCTCTCCGGTCATATTCGTCCGGAAAATGGAGCGAATATGCGAGGAAAATGATCGACGGATTCTTCCCTCTTGCGAAACGCACTCTCAGACTCCATCTTACACACCCCTCTGCTGCCGCATCTTTGCGACACGGTAGTGCATTCACGCACCCATAGTAAAATGGATATTACGTCGGCCTCCGAAGCCGAAGGTTCAGGTTCAATTCCTGATGGGTGTATTTTCGCACGACCTCGGTCGTCTCTCCCTGAGTTGTCGAAAAGAGCTTGTGAAATTTTTCACAAAGCTTCTTGCTCCCGTTCCGCAGAGACGTAACCTACAGCGGGCATAGTCCCCTCATGAAATATGGCTGAGATCATCACCAATCACGCTGCATACGATTCCAAAGTCGAAGGCAATATTTTCTTTACCCGTGTGGATGCCGCCGTCAACTGGATGCGAAAGAACTCGCTCTGGCCGATGCCGATGGGGCTGGCCTGCTGTGCGATCGAGCTGATGGGTACGGCGGCTTCACGCTTTGACATCGCGCGTTTCGGCTCCGAGGTGATGCGATTCTCCCCACGTCAAGCGGATGTGATGATCGTAGCCGGCACTGTTACTTACAAGATGGCGCTCGCTGTGAAGCGTGTTTGGGATCAGATCCCGGCACCGAAGTGGTGCATCGCGATGGGCGCCTGCGCTTCCACGGGTGGCATGTATCGCAGCTATGCCGTTCTTCAGGGAATCGATCATCTGATTCCTGTCGATGTTTATGTCTCCGGTTGCCCGCCCCGTCCGGAAGCTCTGCTGGAAGGACTTATGAAGCTTCAGGCGAAGATTGAACAGAGTCATTCGTCTGCGACGCATTTCGATGCTGAAAAGCAGGCCTGAGTGCGGTGCCCTGATCTTCTTTTTATCGGAAATGAGCACACTCTATACTCTGTTACGCGAGCGCTTCGGCACTGCCATTCTGGATACGGTCGATTTTCGCGGCGAACACACCGTGATCGTCGAGCGCTCAAAGGCAGCGGATATTCTCCGTTACTGCCGCGATGAGCTCAGCTTCGACTACTTACTCGACCTCAGTAGCGTGGATTACTATCTGGAAGAACCGCGCTGGGAGATGGTTTATGAGCTCTATGCTCTCGCGAACGGAGCAAATCATCATCTGCGAGTAAAATTCCGACTGCCGGAAGGGGAGAAAGCGGTATCGGTGTCAGAAATCTGGCCTACGGCAGCGTGGCATGAGCGCGAAGTATACGACATGATGGGGATCGAGTTTGATGGTCTTTCCGATCACCGTCGCATCCTGATGTGGGAGGGTTATCCCTATTTCCCGCTGCGCAAGGATTTCCCCTTGGCGGGAAAACCCACTGAAATGCCTGATGTCGCCTTTACCGATAAGGCACCCCTAGACGGGGGACCGTTCGTCACATCGCCTACTTCGGAGACGACGCCTCACCGGGAGCCTCGCTCGCGCGAAAAAAATTGATCTGGCGATATCCTCGACGGAAAGTTTCGGATGATCAATTGGCTGTCCGATTATCGAGCTTGGATCGTGACACATGATGTGACACTGGCTTGGGCTGGGCTTGCTTCCCTGATCGTACTCATCGGCAGTGCGCTGACTGTGCCGATACTCATCCGGCGCATTCCGGCGGATTATTTTCTGGAGAACAGTGAAGGAGCTCAGCGAATGCGCATGCGACATCCAGCGTTGCGGCTGACTCTGCTGATTCTGAAAAATCTAGTCGGAGTCATTCTCGTCGTCGCTGGATTTATCATGCTGTTTACCCCTGGTCAGGGGACATTGACTCTCCTCGCAGGAATTCTCATGCTCAATTTTCCAGGGAAGCGACGATTTGAAGTCTGGTTGGTGCGCCGGAAGGCTGTCTACAATGCGATCAACTGGATTCGCCGGAAGACCGATCAGGAACCTCTCATGCTACCTCCCGCTTCTTGAAAGTGTGGCCACAAATTATACCTTCCTCAACTGGCGCTTGAGACTCTCGCGTAAGGCGAAGAATCCGACGATCACGAATGCAGCCATCGCGAGAAGGTTGAGCGTAACCGTGCGGATTTTGAAATCGATCAATGGATGTTCGCTTCCTCGAGGGAAGCGAAACTGTCGCTCCAGCCCGAAAAAGACGTTCGGTGGATTCTTTTTCTTGCGGTAGTCCTCGCGCTCGACCTCCGCCCGTGTGTAAAGGTCGAGCACCTTGGCGTTGAGGTACAGCTCGCGTACCGAATAGCTCTTCTTCCCGGCTTCCTTATCAGCCGTGACATAATAGGGTTCGGGATCGAAGGTGCCTGAGTCGAGGTCTGTCCGAATCTGCGCCATCATTCGGATCACCTCTCTGGGAGAACTTCCGCGCAATCCGTGGAGAACGGACAGTGCCTGTTTGAACTGATACAGTCGCTCATCTTGCTCGTCGGTGAGCTTTTGATTGGTCGGAATCAGGCTGAATTTTCGAATCTCGTCATTGATGTAATTCGACAGTCGACTGGCGGGATTGTCCTGAGCCTGTAGGATGATGATCGCTTCGTAGCTCCAGCGCAGAGGCATGAGATGGCACAAGCCGGGAACTTTCAGCTTGCTGGCCTCCTCCTTTTCCGTGTCCGGCACGAACCACTGTCGGATGTTCTGGATGATGTCGAAGCTGCGGTTCATCTCATCGTATTTAATGAGAGCGCCACCGAGAATGATGTTCGGGATCAGGATTAGGGGGATGATATTAATGGCTGTCTTGGGACTACTGACGATAGAGGAAATAAGAAGTCCGGCGACGATGCCGACGAATGCAGTGAGAAACATCCAGAGGAGATTCGGCAGGAACATGCTGCGAATGCTCAGAATGGCATCGCCGATCAGTAGATAGATCACACACTGAATCAGAGCGAAAAAGCCGAGAGAGAGATACTTTGCTACGATGAAACCAGAGACACGAAAGCCGTGATTCCGCTCGCGCAGGAGTAGATTGCGATCGCGGATGACTTCCTCTGCTGAGTTCGTCATCCCGAGAAACAACGCGACGACGAGACCTAGGAAAAGGTAGGTGGGGATGTGGAAAGCATTGGCGAAATTGTAATCGCCATCTTCTGAGTAGCGCATGACCATGGCGATCAGCACGGCCAACGCGGGGGCTTCGAGCAGAGTGGTGGCGAGATTCGCACGATTGCGGAGCTTGCTCAGAAAGGCACGCTTGAATTGATTGGAAAAGCGGACCCAATCGTGACGTAATTTTCGAGCTGGGGCATGGGGCGTCTTTTGGATCGTCGCTGTCTGGGTGGCTTCTCCATCGATCTCGTTGAGATTGACTTCCTCAAGCAGGCGATAGGTCTGAAAACGATCCGCCCAGAAGGATGCATTGAAGCGACGGGCGGGAATGAGATTGCCACGGGCATCACGCTCATAAATCACATCGCCGCCTAGATCGCGGAGCGGAGTCTCGAGCACGTCGAAAATAAAGTCGGGGGTCAGTGCACTGACAGCCTCGATGCCCTCACAATCGGTCGGAGCAGCTGCCGCGAAAATGCCCTCCTGCTTCCTCGCATCTAGGAAATACTGCAGCATCTGCGTCGGAGTGCCGTAAAAGGCCATGCGACCGCCGTTGTCGAGTAGTAGCGCCTTGTCGAACATGTGGAAGAGTCGACTGCTGGGCTGGTGGATGGAGACTAAGGTGATTTTGTTATGCGTCAGACCGCGAATCATCTCCAGAATGTGCTCCGAATCCTTCGAAGAGAGGCCCGAGGTAGGTTCGTCGAACAGATACACATCGGCGATACCGATCATGTCCATTCCTGCATTCAGTCGTCGTCTCTGACCGCCAGAAAGGCTCTTTGTCTCGTGATCTCCGGCCAAGCGATGGCGGATTTCATTGAGTCCCAGTTCGATCAGACGAGTATCCACCCGTCGTCGTCGCTCGGCTGCGGGGAAGTGTGGCGCACGCATTGCCGCAGCGGTATCGAGATTTTCCTCTACGGTCAGCAGCGGATCGAAGGTCTCTTCCTGCGGAATGATGGCGATGTAGCTCTTCAGACTGGTCTGATCTGAGTAGAGATCGACTCCATTGAGGTCAATGCGACCTTCGCGAGGGCGAATTTGGCCACCGAGAGCCTTCAGTAGCGTGCTTTTCCCACATCCGCTCGGCCCCATCACACAGACCATTTCACCTCGCTGGATAGTGAGGCTAATCCCCTCTAGAGCAGGCGTGCGTCGGTCGTAGCTGTGAGAGACATCGCGGACGCGCAGAGTAGAGATGACATT
>JBDHQE010000332.1:0-2913 GCA_039806885.1 Verrucomicrobiales bacterium | reverse complement strand
GCTTGTTCACGCGAGTTACTGGAGCTTCAGTAGGCGAAGATCAGCGACTACAGGTCGTGCTCACTGAATCAAAATCGGGGCGTGAGGCCTGGACTGCGAAGGCCTTCATCGACGCCACCGGAGATGGCGACCTAGCGGCTCAAGCAGGCTGCGGGTTTGACTACGGCAGCCCGATGGATGGCTCCATTCAGCCCATGAGTCTGATGGCCCTGTTTCATGGAGTCACCACTGACGAAATCGCCCCTTTTGTAAACCATGTGGCCACACAGCGAGGTCTCGGTAGCGGAAAGGCAAACTTTCTGGCAGAACTTCGCTCCGCCGGGATCGACCCCAGCTATGGAGGACCATCGATCTTCGAGATCCACGATGGGCTCTACGCGATGATGGCGAACCATCAGTATCGTGTCTCAGCCATCGATGCCGACGATGTCACTCAAGCGACACTGGAAGGCCGACGGGAAAACAATGCCCTGATCGACGCTCTGCGCAAAAAGGGAGGTCCGTGGAAAGGAGTAGAACTCATCGCGACTGCCGAGCAGATCGGTACGCGCGAGGCCCGTCGAATCCACGGTCGCTACTCAGTGAGCGATGAGGACTTGAAAAATGGCTCACGCTTTGACGACGGCATCTGCCATGTCACCTTTGGAATCGACGTGCATTCGACCAATCCGGGCAAGACTCGCGCAATCGAGGACAAGCCATTTAAATCAAAACCCTATGATATCCCGCTTCGCGCTCTCATGGCGAAAGATGTCGATGGATTAGTCCTGGCAGGTCGATGCATCAGCGGTGGCTTCATCGCACACAGCAGTTACCGCGTCACCGGAAATGCCGTAGCGATGGGCGAAGCGGCTGGAATTGCCTGTGCGATCGCAGCTCGTGAAAAAGTCCTGCCACATGAAGTCCCGTTCAGCGAACTCGGTGTTCACCCTGCCTAAAAGCGCATTGATCCATCTTACAAATCACTCATGTCTGAATCTGATTTGATCGAATCCTTCCCCGCACTCACTGCGGTTGCAGGACTCACTCACGGTTTTCTTCTTCGCAGTCCTGGGATCGAAGTGGATTGCGACAGAGAAGAGGTTCTGGCTCGTCTGGCTCCCTATCATGGCGAGCTGTTGAAGAGACTGGGCATTCCCTGCGCCCATCTGGCGACAGGTGAACAGGTACACGGGGCCGAAATCGCCGTGCTGAGTGATGCGCCTCCGAGACAAGTTCATTTCCCTGATACCGACGGCCTCGTGACTTGCGTGTCGGGCCAGTATCTCGGAGTCTGGGTCGCGGACTGCGGAGCGGTTTTTCTCGTCGATCCTGTACATCGAGCTTGCGGAATCGTCCACTCGGGGCGCGTCGGTACGGAAAAGGGCATCGCACCCGCTGCGATTCGCACGATGAGTGATGCCTTCGGGACGAAACCAGAGGATCTAATCATCCAACTCGCTCCCTGCATCCGTCCCCCTGCCTACGAGGTGGATTTTGCCGCCCGTATTCTCGAAGACTGCTTTCATGCCGGAGTCCCGAAAGAGCAGATTCACGATTGTGGCACCTGCACCACCAGCCGCCCGGATCGCTACTACAGCTATCGACAGGAAAAAGGGCGCACGGGACGCATGTTCGCCGTTATCGGCTGGACCGAAGTATGAACGAAAACGCCATCGAAATTCTCGCTCATGCCAAGACCAACCTCTGGCTGCGCATCCTCGGTCGGCGTGAGGACGGTTATCACGAGATCGAAACGCGCATGGTGCGACTGGCGCTGGCAGATCGATTGAAAATTTCGTCGAATTCAACCGAGGGAGTTCATCTGCTCTGTGACGATCCCAACCTCCCCACGGGAGAGGAGAATCTGGTGATCAAAGCCGTCCGTACTCTGGAAGCCCATGTCGGCAGGCGATTCGATCTGAAAATCGAATTGGAAAAACACATCCCCTCTGGAGCGGGATTGGGGGGAGGCAGTAGCGATGCTGCCACTGCATTTCGGGCGATCAATTCACTTCTAGGGCTGGAACTGAGTCTCACAGAACTGTCTCGACTCGCCGCCGCCATCGGATCGGATGTTCCATTTTTCCTCTATGAGCGCAGTTGCGACTGCCGAGGTCGCGGAGAGATCGTCGAACCCGTGTCTGAGAGTGCTCTCGTACCCTCCTTCCAGATCTTTCTCTGTAAATCCGCCTTCGCTATCGAAGCTGCTTGGGCTTACAAGCACTACGCTCGCTCGACGGAGTATCCCGATTTTTCCTATGCGGTGCAAAGCGGCCCTTGGGGTGAGATGCGAAACGATCTCGAACGCCCGGTATTCGAGAAATTCCCTATCCTCGGAGGATTAAAAAACTGGCTCCTGCAGCGCTCCGAAGTCCAGGCGGCACTGCTCTCCGGATCGGGTTCGACTATGCTCGCCATCCTACGGGAAGGAGTCGATACCGAAGACATGCAAAAGGCCTATAGAGACCGCTACGGAGAGACCGGATGGTGTTGGATCGGGCGAACTCTAGAGGACTAATATCAGATGAAAATTATTCATTACCAACGCTGGGAAAGTCCTCTCGGGACGATGATTCTCGCCGCTCGCGATGACTCTCTCGCTGGTTTGTGGTTTCACGACCAAAAGTATTTTCCTATCATCACCCCAGAAGAATGGTGGGAGGAACCCACACCCGTTCTCACGGAGACGCAGCAGCAGCTAAGCGCCTATTTTGCGGGGCGACTGAGACACTTCGATCTCCCGCTCGATCCCGCCGGAACGGAGTTTCAGCGCTCTGTATGGAATGCTTTGATCGCCGTTCCCTACGGAGATACGACGACATACGGTGGACTCGCGAAGCAGATCGGCCTGCCCAAAGGCGCTCATGCGGTCGGGTCAGCGGTGGGGAGGAATCCGATCTCAGTGATCGTCCCCTGTCATCGAGCGTTAGG
>JBDHQE010000331.1:0-2964 GCA_039806885.1 Verrucomicrobiales bacterium | reverse complement strand
TACGGTTATTTCCAGTCATTCCGATAAACACATTTCAGTTTATTAGTTCATGCCCATGCCGGGCACACGAGTGCGGTAGCTCGATACCGCTTTTCGAACTGGGCAAAGCCTCCGCTCAGCACCCAATAACGCACTCTCACCCTACCGCCTAATCAGCTGCACAAAGCGGCGCTTCACGCCGCACTCCAAAGCCTGCGGCCCATGTACAGTGCACGATACGCTCGGCGCGAAGTGGGGCGGGCGCTACTAGTTGCTTAGGGACAGGCTATTTCGGGGGATGTACATTTCTCAATCGCGAAGTACGCGAAAGGCACGAACCTGATGGATTTTGCTGGATTTTGAGTTTCTGGAAATGGAATGAGTAGATCCCAGAAATGACTCTGAATGAATCGTACCATGAGTGAGAAAACGATGAACAAAGACGACAAAACGACCAAAGCGCCAGAGAGCGTTCCTGAGAAACTCTGAACAGAAGATTGAGTGCTCTGTCTCGCGATCACAATCGATGATTCTCATCAGAAGCGATCCTCGCAAGTGTCGATCCTCCTCGACTTTTCCCTTGGCAAGCCCAAAGATTTTGGTCAAGATCCGATCATGTTGCGCTCTGTCCATTCTCGCTTTCTGCTCTCGCTCAGTGCATTTGTCGCTCTCGCCACCCTGTCGGGAGCAGATACCTACGATTGGATCATCGAGAACGCTCGCATCGCCGACGGTACGGGGGCACCTCTCGTATCGGGCCGCATCGCGTTCCGAGACGGACGAATCGCTGCGGTCGGTGATTTTCCCGGCACTGCGCCGGAGATTCTCGATGCCACCGGCCTGATCGCCGCTCCCGGCTTCATCGACGTGCATACTCATTCAGAGGACATTCTGAAGATCCCAGAGGCAGAAAATTTCGTTCGGATGGGACTCACGACCATCATCACTGGGAACTGTGGGAATTCGTTCACTGATATCGGCCAGTTCTTTCGCGATCTGGAGCAGGCTCACCCCAGCCTGAACGTCGCTACGCTAATCGGTCACGGTTCGATCCGAAAAAAAGTGATGAAGGGGAGCTTCATGCGTCCCCCTCGCGATTCGGAGCTGGCAGCGATGCGCGACATGGTGGAGCAGGCGATGAAGGACGGAGCTGTGGGACTGAGCACCGGGCTAATCTACGTGCCAGGCACTTACGCAAAGTCGGATGAAATCATCGCTCTGGCAAAAATCGTCCATGCGCACGGTGGCATATACGCGAGTCACATGCGTAGTGATGACCTGACGGTGATGGCATCAGTAGATGAGCTGCTCCACATCGCTCGCGAGAGCGGCTGCCGGGCTGAACTCTCGCATATCAAGCTGAAAGGCCCCAGCGCATGGGGGATGGCGGACGCTCTCTTGGCGAAACTGGACCAAGCTCGCGCGGAAGGGATCGACATCACTCAAGATCAATACATGTACACAGCCTCTTCCACCACTCTGGGGATCATGGTGCCTACTGCTGCGATGGAGGGCACTCATCAGGATTTCGTAAATCGTCTCGCCGATCCGGTAAAGAAAGCGGAGATCATCGCGGGAATGCGGAAGATCATCGACAGCCGGGGTTTCAAGGATTACTCCCACGTTTCGATTGCCAACTGCTCAGCCGATTCCTCGCTGAATGGCAAAAATATCGCGCAAGCTGCCGAGAAATTGCGAGGAAATGCCTCTCTGGATCATCAGATCGAGACCATCCTCGATCTGCTCACCCGAGGCCGTGTCAGTGCGATTTTTCACAGCATGAGCGAGGGGAATCTGGAAACCTTTCTGCGTCATCCTCTCACCATGATCGCCTGTGACGGATGGCCCTTTCGTATCGGTCCCGACGTGCCTCACCCACGCAGCTATGGAGACAATGCCCGCGTCCTCGCCCGCTACGTGCGGGAGAAAAAGCTCCTGACTGTGGAAGACGCGATTCGCAAAATGACTTCCCTGCCCGCACAGACTTTCCAACTCGAAGACCGAGGACAAATCGCCGTCGGATACCATGCCGACCTAGTGCTCTTCGATCCGGAGAGCGTCAATGATCCTGCGACTTTCGACAATCCACATCAGTATGCTGAAGGAATTCCCTATGTATTCGTGAATGGCCTGCCTGTGATCTTCGACGGACAGGATACAGGAGAGAGACCAGGGCAGGCGGTTCGTAAAGGAATCAAGGAAATCGGAGTCACCCCATGAATGCTACCCCACATAAAAATCCGAGATAGCGTGGTTGACTCGACAGGGTTTGGTCGTGAACTTCACCCTGTTATGCGCCCGTATTCCCTTCAATCCATCCTGTGCGGATTGCTTTTCATTCTTCCTCTGTCTGCCAAGGAGCCTGCTCAGGTTTCTGCTCAAAAGTCCGCGCTTTGGTATCCCGACATCATGTTCGGAACGGAGCCATTGCCACCGCTGCCGGAAGGGGCCTTCACAATCGCCGTCATTCCCGATACTCAGAGCTATACTGGACTGACGGGGCGAAACATCGATCCCTCTGCCGATCCTCAGGGGCCGACGGAGAACGCTTACATGAAGGCCCAGATCGACTGGATTTTGGAGAATCGGGAGAGTCAGAATATCGTATTCGTCACTCACGTCGGTGACATCGTGGATCGAAACACTCCGGAGCAATGGGCGGTCGCGAAAGGGCATCTAAGTCGCCTGTTCGGAGTGCTACCATTCGGACTGACACCTGGCAACCATGACATAGGGAAAGCCGGTGTCTCGCAGTTGTTTCAGGAAGCATTCCCCGTCTCCGCGTTCGAGTCCTATCCCTGGTATCTGGGCTGCTTTCGTCGTGAGAGCGATCCGAAAGATGAGGCATCCAAGTTCGTCTCCTCCGGTGACGCCAATAGCGCACAAGAATTCCATGCCGGAGGAATCGACTTCCTCAACATCAATCTGGAATGCAACGCACCTGACGATGTGCTGGAATGGGCCGGAAAAACTCTAGAGGATCAT
>JBDHQE010000048.1:0-18994 GCA_039806885.1 Verrucomicrobiales bacterium | reverse complement strand
CCTTGGCGTGCCTCTGGGCCTTTGAATTCGAGTAAGATGCAGCCGACATTCCACTTCTCCGAAGTTCTCTAGATATTTTTAATGGATAGACTATCTTTGATTTTTCTCCTTGGTCGGAACATGCACTGTTTTCGGACTCTCAGACTCAGGATTAGTACGTTTCTCTCCGATTTTCCTATTCATAACGAAGTGCGTCGATGGGGTCCAGTGCTGCGGCTCGTCGTGCGGGCATGAAGCCGAAGAGAATTCCGATGGCAGCCGAGAAGAGAAAGGCGATCAGATTGATCGGTGCGTTGAAGGTGAAGGAAACGCCTACGGTTTTCACCAACGCATGACAGAGGCCATAGGCTAGGGCGATCCCGGATAGCCCTCCGATACAGGAGAGTGTCACTGCTTCGACGAGAAATTGAAGCAGCACCTCATGAGCGCGGGCACCGATGGCCAGTCGGATTCCAATCTCGCGTGTTCGTTCGGTCACGGACACCAGCATGATGTTCATGATTCCGATCCCTCCGACTAACAGCGATACGCCTGCTACAGCACCGAGCAACGAGGTCATCACCCGGGTGGATGAACTCATCGTCTCCGCGAGTTGCTGCGAATCGAAGACGTTGAAATTATCGTTCTCGTTACTCACGATATTTCGCCTCTCTCGCATGAGAGATGAGACGTCGGCGACAATGTTGATCCCTGGATAGCCTTCTTCTCCCGAGATCATCACCTGTGTGACATACCGCTCCTTCTGGAGACCTGTCTGGCGCTGGATTAGGGTGGTATACGGGACGATAATATTATCATCCAGATCCGATCCGAATCCGCTCTGTCCTTTGACTGCGGTGACGCCGATCACCTGAGCATTGAATTTTCCGATCCGGATCAGTTCTCCGATGGGATTCACTCCTTCTCCGAACAATTCCCGCCGCACCGTCTCTCCGATCACAGCGACGGTCGCTCCATCGGTCACTTCCTTTTCGTTGAAAAAGCGACCGAGACTCAGTTCCCAGTTCGCGATAGAAAAATAGTGTGTCGTCGTGCCCTGGATACTGGTACTACGATCTGATTCCTTGTAAACAACTCGAACTGTGGTGCCGACGATGGGAGCGATGTCTCGAATGCCCGGCACTTGGTAGCGGATCGCATCCACGTCACGGAGCGTGAACTTCGGTGCATTCCGTGACATCCAGCTCTCGCCAGGACGCAGAACTAGCAAATTCGATCCAATTTTCGAAATTTGCGCCCGGATCGATTCCGTCGCTGCCTGCCCCAGTGTGACCATCGTAATCACCGCTCCGACACCTATTACGATACCGATCACTGTCAGAAACGAACGCATGAGATTGCGGCGAATCTCGCGAACGGCAATGAGTAGGGCGTTGAGAAGCATCGAATATTCAGGAAGCTACAAAAGATAAAAAACAGTGACAAAAAGTGTAGTTACGGAAATCAGGAAGTCTCTGGCGTGAAAAATATCTTGTCACTGAGTTGGACCTGATCTGCGCATTATTGGATTCGTCGCTGTTGAATGTTCAGAATTTTCCGGGGCAGCTTATTTATCGTTGAATAATCTCCTCCAATCCTCCACACTCCCCTGCGATGAGACGGGCGCGAATTAGAGGCGAGGGTGTTGGCTCCGACCACTGCATCTCCCGTGTGATGGACAGGCAATTCCTCTTCCGCGATAGGGAGACGGCGGTCTTGGATGCCTGATATTAGATGCGTTCTCTCTTCTGAACTGATTTGATTTAATGGCGAGGATTCTGGTAGCGGTGTCTGGTGGTGTGGACTCCAGTGTGGCGGCGGCGATCTTGCTGGCGCAGGGACACGAGGTGGTCGGTGCATACATGAAGAACTGGACGAACGAGGACGACTTGCCTGGCGATTGCCCTTGGGAGCAGGATATCATCGACGCCCGTGCGGTTTGTGATTTTCTCGGGATTGAGTTTCGCATTCTATCCCTGATGGAGGAATATCGACAGCGAGTCGTTGAGTATCTGCTGTCAGGCTATCGCGAGGGGATTACGCCGAACCCGGATACTATGTGCAATCGGGAGATGAAGTTCGGCATCTTTCGCGAGTTCGCTGCAGATCAGGGCTTTGACTTCATCGCGACTGGCCACTATGCACGTCGTATGGAACGCGTGGATGGTGCTGTCGATGTCCTGCGAGGGATGCCGGACAAGGATCAGACTTACTTTCTCTCGTTGCTGAGGCAGGAACAAGTTCGCCCGGCGCTGTTTCCCATCGGTGAGATGACGAAGGCGGAGGTGCGAAAGAAGGCGACAGAACTACGGATCCCGGTCGCAGAAAAAAAAGACAGTCAGGGGATCTGTTTTATCGGTCAGATTCGAATGACGGATTTTCTTGCCCATTACATTCCGGATCAGCCGGGAAATATCGTCAATCCAGAGGGAAAAGTTCTCGGTCGCCACCGAGGGCTGCATCTGCATACACTCGGTCAGCGGAAGGGGTTAGGGGTTCCCTCGAATACTTTCGGTAAGGCCTATGTCGTAGTGGCGAAGCGATTCGAGAGCAACGAGCTGGTGGTGGCTTTTGACGAACCGAATGCGCCAGATCTCTATGCCACACGCTGTCGAGTGGGGAGTATCAGCGCGATTCGCGATCCGCTCTTTTTGAAAAAGCGTACTCTTCTGGCCCAGCCACGTTATCGCGCTCCTGCGGTTTCGGTGGAGGTCGAGCCGATTGATGAGACGACTGCGCTTTTGAGCTTCTCCGCTCCACAGCGTGCCCTCGTTCCTGGTCAGGTCTGTGCCTTCTATGAAGGAAACTGTCTGCTGGGCGGGGGAGTCTTCGAGCAGATTTTCTCCTGAGAGATCAGAAGGAGTCAGTGATCAGCTCGATATAGCGCGAGCCGCTGGGAGAAAGAGCAGCGGTGCTTCCGGTGCCAGAGAGTCTCTGCACGGTATAGTCAGCGTGATTTCCGGAGGTGGGCTTCACGTAGCTAACAACGGGAGCAGAGACGGATTGCGACAGGGCGCGAATGCCGAGAGGCACTCCGAGAGCGTCGAAAGAGAATTCCCAGCTCTTCGGTTCCGGCACCTGATCCTGTCCTTGGACCAGCCATGGATAGCGACGGAGGAAGGCCATGCCCTCGTGCGCGGGAACGATCACCTTGTAATAGGGTTCAAAACGAGACAGGAACTGGGAGATCGTGATCTTCTGATCGGCGTGATGAGCGAGAAACAGTTGGGCGATATCCAGTCCGGTCAAATTCATCCCATTATAGATTTCATGATGATTTTTCGTGGTGAAATGCTTGTCATACCAGAACGCAAAGCGGTCGCTTAGGATAAAGTTTAGTTCCACATGGACGTGTGATCGCTCGCGGTTGATTCCATCACCCGTATGCCCCATTTGACCGATTTTTTCACCGGCAGCTACGCTCTGTCCGTTAGAGACGTGCGCTGCGGACAGGTGGGCATAGAGAGAGAAGAATGGACCTTCGCCCCAGTCGTGGTGGATGACGATATAGCGTCCGTAATTGCTCAGATTGGCCGCTGGCGTCACATGAACGACCGTACCTGCGGCGATCGCACGTACTTCGTCGAGTGGCTCCCCGGCTGCATCTCGTCTCAGAGGAAGAATATCAATCCCTTCGTGGAATCGAGTCGAGATCACGCCTTCCGGAGTGCGCTTCTGATTCCGCACCAGTCCATAGCCACCGCCGCTCCATGGCCGTGATTCCTCTCCTTCGAAGTTCCGATACACGTACATATAGAACTTCGACGGATCAGAGAAGATCGCATCATTGTCCGTAGGAAGTACGAGCCCGAGAGGAGAAGAGAACGCGAAAGAGGACGCGAAGAGAGAAAGAAGAAAAAACAGCGAGAAAAGAAAACGAGAAACCATGGAGAGAGAAAAATCACCTGACCCGTGGCGGGTGGTAGGCGGATTGGGTTAGCTCATCGTGGAAGATCGAACTGAGGACCGGTCTTCGGCCTGTAGTCATCGACATGAGGGAACCGTTTGCGAAATTCCTGCAGGTGGCGCTGTTGCAGTCCACTCCAGACGACCACGACCCCATCATCGATCGGACGGTCGATTAGTACGGCGGCCAGAGGGGCATCAGAGCAGCGGATGCCAATCAATTTTCCCTGATGAGTCAGTGTCAGTGCCTTGAGTTCTGTGGCTGCGTGCTCTTTCAGTCGAAACGCGACCCCGTATGTGACTCCATCGGCTGCTGTGAATGGGTAAAACCACGCGATATCCCGATCTGTAAAGGAGGGCAGCTTGCTGAAGTAGTATTGTCTGTGTTCTGTCCCGAGCTTAAGCGGGACCACCATTTTCGGATTGTCTGTCTCGTCTCCTTCGACGTGCATCGAGACGAGGGCAAGCTTAGAACGAGCACCCGAGCCCTCTCCGCTGACGACGGCGAAGAGGAGAAACAGGGTCAGAGGGGCAAGGCGAAAACGCATAATGCGAAGATAAGCGAATTTCGGGGGAAAAGGCAAGCATCAGTCGTTCGGCATGAAGGGATCATTTCATCTGGCTGGAGTGGTCATTGAGTGGGGAAGGCTTCATCAGAATAGCCCGGACTCATCCACTCACTTGCAAAGCGGGTACCACATCTTAGAGTGATCGTCCGGCGTGTATTGTCCGGCTGAGATGGATTTGATCTACCTGATTCTGGCGACTCTGACCTTCGGCGGTGGCTTTGCCCTCGCCGTGGCCTCTCTGCGTCGAGAAGAAGGGAGAAGGCATGGTTTAGGGATTCCGCTGGCCGTGGTGGGACTGGTATTCCAGTTGCTGTTTCTTCGCGAACGCGGGGCGCTACACGGACGCTGTCCGATTACAAGTGGGGCGGAGGTGTTAGTTTTCGTAAGTTGGAGCATCGTGGTGTTTTATCTCATCCTCGGGCGGGCCTTTCGGCTATCGCTGCTGGGGGTGTTTTCGATGCCCATCGTATTTTTACTACAGGTGATCGCCATCGGACTCCTGCTGTTTTCTGATCCCGGTGCTCGCCCTCCAGCGAGGCTGGATGTCTGGCTGGAAATGCATGCATCCACTTCATTGCTCGCCTACGGAGCCTTCGGGCTCGCGGGAATTGCCGGGGTCATGTATCTAGTGCAGGATAGGCAACTGAAGAGCCGCCAGTTGGGTCGACTCTTTTATTCCATGCCTCCGATCCGCTATCTCATGAGCGCGCTGGAGCGCTTGCTCTGGATCGGATCGCTGCTCTTGACGGTGGGGATCGTTGCCGCATTCTGGATGGATGTGAGGCCAAATGCGACGCACCTTTTCATCTACGGCTTCGTCTGGCTGGTATATATTGCGCTGATCATCGTGCATGCACTGCGGCAGCTCGTGTCTCGGCGCTTCGCTCTGTATGTGATCGGGGCTTTTGTGATCGCTCTGGTGTCTCTGTCGGCTCTCTCACTCTGATTCAACACAACGATTTCCTCTCCGTGTCTATTTTCTGTATTGGTGTGAATTACAAGACTACCCGGATCGAAGTCCGGGAGCGTCTCGCCATATCGGAGCATTCTGTCCCGGCTCATCTGGACACGATTTGCAATCTGAAGGGAGTAAATGAGGCCGTGGTGCTCTCGACTTGCAATCGAGTGGAAATTTATGGAGGAGGCGAGGATCCTGTCGTCGCTCTTGATTCGCTCCAAGCTTATCTCGAAAGCTATTTTCAGGTCCGGTCCGGAGAGGTTGATTTCTACCGCCACCAGCAGGAGGCGGCAGCGAATCATCTCTTCGAAGTCGCAGGCGGGCTTGATTCCATGGTCTTGGGTGAGACAGAGATTTTCGGTCAGGTGAAAAAGGCCTATATGATCGCGCAAAAGGTGGGTAGTACGGCGCGACAGATGAACAAGCTCTTCCAGCAGTCTTTTACCGTAGGAAAATTAGTGCGCTCGAATACCAGCATTCAGCAGGGTTCTACCTCAGTTGGCTCGGCGGCAGTGGATCTGGCGGAGAAGATTTTCGGTAGTCTGGAGGGATGCAGCGTGATGATCATCGGTGCCGGAGAGATGAGCCGAGTTACGGCCCAGAGCTTGGTATCTCGGGGAGCACGGAGCATTATCGTATCCAATCGTAGCTATGACAAGGCGGCGGAATTAGCGGCAGAGCTGAATGGCGAGGCCGTGCGCTTCGATGACTGGGAAAGTAAGCTCGACTTCGTGGACATCGTAATTTCTTCGACTGCCGCACCGCATACGGTGGTTCAGGCTTTTCCGATCCGTCGAGCGATGGCTAGACGACGGGGACGCTCTCTCTTTCTGATCGATATCGCCGTGCCTCGGGATATCGAGGACGGGGTCAATGTGCTTGATAATGTGTATCTGTATAACATCGACCAGCTTCAGCAGATCGCGTCTGAAGGGAAGGCACGGCGCGAGCGTCAGTTGGTGATTTGTCGCGAGGTCATCGCCGCCTTTCTCCGGGAGAAAGGAATCGATGCACTGGCTCCGCTTCCGCCTGATCGGGCCAGGCATCAAGATACAGAACAAAACAGAACCGATTCTCCCGGCTCTGGTCAACCTCTCACCGAACCATGACTCGCACTCTTCTCTTGGGCACTCGCGGAAGCGAGCTGGCTCTCGCTCAGGCCAACATGACACGCGATGCTCTAGCGGCTGCTGGAGTCGATAGCGTAATCCACGTCATCCATACCAGCGGTGATAAGCGTCCGGATCTAAAATTGGCCGAATTCGCTACAGATCGCACGACTCCGGTGGACAAGGGGATTTTCACAAAAGAACTGGAGGAAGCTCTGCTACGAGGAGAAATCGATTTTGCCGTTCACAGTCTGAAGGATGTACCTACGGAATTGGCTCCAGAGTTCGAAATCTGCACCACCCTGCCTCGGGCGGATACGGCGGATGTGTTGCTGACGATGGAACAGGGTCTGGTCGGGGGCCTAAGCCTGTTGAATGGTAAGACGGTGGCGACCAGCTCTGTACGCCGAGCCCGACAATTGCGCTGGCTTTGCCCCGGCGTTACAACTGTCGATATTCGAGGCAACGTGCCCACGCGCCTTCGCAAGCTGATTGCTCATGCGTCGGAGGGTGACTGGCAGGGGATTTTGCTGGCTCGAGCAGGTCTTGAGAGACTGGGATACTATCGACCGGGTTCGAATTCATTTGAGTTTGAAGACTCCACGGTCTGGGTGGATGAGCTGGATCAGAGACAATTTCTCCCTGCTGCGGGGCAAGGAGCTGTGGCGATGGAGATTCTGCGGGAAAACTCCGAGGCTCGGGAGGCGCTCAGTCGGATCAACCACGCTCCGACCTTCGTGCGAGTTCAGGCGGAACGAGCCTACCTAGCCGCACTGAAGGCGGGCTGTCAGACTCCGGTGGGAGCGCTTACTTGGTTTGAGGACGACGGTGCGACCTTGGCGATGGCGGTAAGGGTCTTCGACGAGGATGAACCCGATGCCGAACCTTTTTCTGCCGAAGTACGTGGCCCTGCTTCTCATCCTGAGGCGCTGGCGGAACAGTTGATGAAACTCCGACAAACTGAATTTTCCTGATGATGACGAAAAAGACTGGCATCTGCTATCTCGTCGGCGCGGGCCCTGGTGACCCAGGACTGATGACGCTGCGTGGGAAGGAATGCATCGAGCAGGCGGATGTGATCGTCTATGACTACCTGTCAAATCCCGCCTTCCTCCAATGGGCCAAGCCTGAGGCGGAAAAAATCTATGCTGGAAAAAAATCGCGAGATCATACGATTCCTCAGGGCGGAATCAATCAACTCCTGATCGAGAAGGCGAAGGAGGGGAAAATCGTGACTCGACTCAAAGGTGGCGACCCTCTCATCTTCGGACGGGGAGGGGAGGAAGCCGAGGAATTGGTCGAGGCCGGAATTCCTTTCGAAATCGTGCCAGGAATCAGCTCTTCCATCGCTGGTCCTGCTTACGCGGGCATCCCGGTGACGCATCGAGATCACTGCACCCAACTCACAATTTTCACAGGACACGAGGACCCCACGAAAGAAGAATCTACGCTGGATTACCGTCAGATCGCGAGCACACCCGGCACGAAGGTCATGCTGATGGGCGTCGAGCGTCTGCCTGTAGTCACAGCCTCTCTGATGGAGGAAGGAGCCGATCCCGATCTGCCCGTAGCCATGGTGCGATGGGCCACCACCGGGCGGCAGAGGACCATCGTAGGCACCCTCGCGACCATCGCTGAGATCGCGCAGAGGGAGGATTTTCAGGCTCCCGCTGTAGCGATTTTCGGGACTGTGGTGAACTGTCGAGAAAAGCTCTCGTGGTTCGAAAGCCGTCCACTTCTCGGCAAGCGCGTAGTCGTGACTCGGACGCGGGCACAGGCGAGCGGACTCAGTCGGCAACTGCGGACGTTGGGAGCGGATGTGATGGAGATCCCCACCATTCGGATCGAGCAGTCCCAAGGTGAGAATCTACGTGAGTTCGCGAGCATGGTCGCAGATGCCCACACATACGACTGGATCATCTTCACCAGTCCGAATGCGGTCGATTTTTTCTTTTCTGCCTTTTACAAATTGCGATCTGATGCCCGCGAAATCGGTGGAGTTCGTATCGCTGCCGTTGGACCGGGCACTGCTGCGAAGCTGAAAGAATATCACATGGCCACCGATCTGATGCCGAAGAAGCACGTCGCAGAGGCTCTGGCTGAGGCCTTCCTAGAAGAGGTCGGTTCGGTGGAAAATACTACTATGCTCTGGGTTCGAGCGGAAGGCGCGCGTGATGTCCTCGCGGAATCGCTCAACAAGGCAGGAGCGATCCTCGATGAAGCGATCGCTTACCGTACTGTGCCTGAGACGAGTGATCCGACTGGGGCGGTGGCGCGGTTCCGAGAGGAGGGGGCGGACATTATTACCTTCACCAGTGCATCGACGCTGGAGTGCTTTCTCGATCTAGGACTTTCGATTCCGGAAGAATGTCAGATCGCTAGCATCGGTCCGATCACCTCAGCAGCGATCCGAGAAAATGGTTATGAGCCAGCTGTCGAAGCTGATTCTCACGACATTCCGGGGCTGGTCGATGCCGTGGTTTCGCTTGTGCGAGATTCAGAGTGAGGGGCTTTCTTTTTGGTGGGCGGGAGAATCAATCCCGTGAGAAAGATCAGACCGAAGAGCGCGAAAAATGTAAACGGCGGCGTCCACGCCAGAGTCGAGGAAAAAATTAGCACCTGAGCGGCGAAAAAGGCCAGCCCTACGATCAGAAAGGTCGGGAGAAAGCGTCGCCTAGGCAGGCGAAAGAGCATCATGGCGATCAGCACGGTAATCGTCACTCCCAGCCAGCGCCACCACTGCGGCCACCAGTGCAGGTAGCGTCCGCTCTGGATCGTGGCGATGGCACGTGCCAGAAGGCCAGTTTCCGAGAGAATTTCACCCGTCTTTGTCGTGATTCGCCGATCCGCAGTCCGATCGAAACCGATCAGAATCAGATTCTCTCGCAGAGATTCGAAGCGTGGCTGAAAATGAGAGAGAAGACGCTTTGCTACGTCGTCATCCTCTGTCCCGGTGTAGGCGAGCTCATCCACGGTGATACTGCAGTATCGGTCGACCTCTCGTATCGCGCCGCTGGTATCCGGTTGGGCGTGGAGGATCGTCTGGCCCTCAAAGCCAGTATATGACGGGATTTCAAAGCTACCGTCTTCGCTCACAGGGATCGTGTAGGCCTCACCGACTTCGATTCGCGAGCGCGATCCGCTCACGGTTAGTCGAATTTTCTCCAGTGCTACATTGGCCTGCGCCGCCACCGCAGCCAGCACGAGAGATGGCACCACCTGATCTTCATGTCGAGCGACTAGTGGGATGCGGAGAGAACCCTCCGCACTCGAGGGAGAGGTGGATCGGATGCTCTTGAACACCGGGATCCCATTGGCTAGGATCTGTGGATCGGGAGAGAGCACGGTATGCGTGAATACGGGTAGGTGGGAGAGATCGCCTTCCGTCTGAATGCTCGGATAAACGGGTTCCTGAGTCCCTTCTTTTTCAGCTTTTGTTTGCTCATCGATCACAGTCGTGCCGACCAGTAGGCGAGGCAGTTTCATTGTCGCATCCCTGAGTGGGGCGATGTCCGTGCGATTCAGCGGCAGAGAATCATCGAATTCTGGTTCTGGAGTGAAGGCTACTGCGCGAGGAGCGAACTTCGCCAGAAAGGCGAAAATCGTCGCATAATCCAAGCGAGATAGACGAATACTTTGTGAATCTCCTAGTTTCTCTCCGATCACGATCGGCTCGTATCCGTCATCGATACGGATGACTGTCACGGCGGGGAGTTCCACGTCGTCCAGCGAATTTCCGATACAGAACTCCAGCCAGATCTGATTGAGAGAATCGAATTTGTGTTCGCGCTCTCCCCACGCAGCAATGATGAGCAGAATCGCCCCCAGAATGACAAAAAATGTCAGTCGTCCAGACATTCGATAGAGCAAGGGTTGGCAAACAGGAATCTCACTTATCTCCGATCCGGAGGATGTGCGCACACTTAATGCGAGGATCGAGGGATACGAAGTTCGATGAGTTTCTCCAGGTATAGGTTTCGTTGTGGAGCAGGTCTTTCACTAGGTAGTCAGTATCTGGCTTCACTCCCACGAGTTCTAGCGGGACATGGATCATAGATTCCTGACGATGATGAGGATCGAGATTAACCACCATCAGAAGAATGCTGGAGCGATCATCTGACCACTTGCAGTAGGCGAGAATCTGATCATTGTCCGCGTGGACGAAGGCAATATTCGCGTAGGACTGAAGGGCGGAATTTTCCCGGCGGATTTTATTCAGTTGTGAAATGAATGCTTTGATATTCCCGGGTTGATTCCAGTCTCTGTCCTTGAGTTGGTATTTCTCGCTGTCCAGATACTCTTCGCGTCCCGGTAGAGGTTTGTTTTCACAGAGTTCGTAGCCGGAATATATGCCCCAGGACGTTGAGAGCGTCGCTGCTAGGGCTGCTCGGATTTTAAAAGCGACGGGCGGTGCGTTCTGTAGATGATAGGGCAGGATGTCCGGCGTATTCGGCCAGAAATTCGCTCGATAATATTCGCGCATCGGGCCGTGCGTCAGCTCTTCCACGTATTCACGCAGTTCTTGAGAAGTTTCGCGCCAGGTAAAGTAGGTATAGCTCTGCGTAAAACCTACTTTTCCCAATACCTGCATCATCTTGGGGCGGGTGAAGGCTTCGCTCAGAAAGATCACGTCCGAATCGACTGCGTGGATTTCAGCGATCAGCCATTCCCAGAAAGCGACTGGTTTCGTGTGAGGATTATCGACTCGAAAGATGCGGACTCCTTTGTCCACCCAGAACAACACGACATCGCGCAATTCTGCCCAGAGTTCTCGCCAGTCATCGCAGTGAAAATCGAGCGGATAGATATCCTGATACTTTTTGGGAGGATTCTCAGCGTATTTGATCGAGCCATCAGGGCGGCTGAAGAACCACTCAGGGTGGTCGCGCACATACGGGTGATCTGGTGAGCAGTTTAGCGCAAAATCCAGTGCGATCTCAATTCCACGCTCCCGCGCTTTGTTCAGCAGCCAGACGAAATCCTTCACCGTACCCAGAGCTGGTTCGACAGAGCGATGACCTCCGATCTCGGATCCGATGGCCCAAGGAGAGCCGACGTCATCCGCTTCACAGCTTACAGAGTTGTTCTTGCCCTTTCGTTGTGTCTTGCCGATGGGATGAATCGGCGGGAAATACACCACGTCAAAGCCCATCGCCGCTGCATCCTCGATCCGCGGCAGACAGTCGCGAAAGGTCGAGTGACGAGTCGCAAGTCCCTCAGCATTCCGAGGGAAAAATTCGTACCAAGCAGAAAAAAGTGCCACCTTTGACTCGACCTGGAGCAGAATCTTTTGATCGCTCGTCGTTGCTAGTGCTCGATTGGGCCAGCGTGCGAGGAGGTTTCGCACCTCCGGAGTGTCCATCAGATCCAGAACCTCCTCTACAGGGCACTTCATCAGTTGGGTCGTCAGAGATTCGATCTTTTCCGCATCGCCTGCACATCTTGCCGATGCCGCACGGATCGCTGTCTGATTGAGAATCACGCGAGCTTCCTCAATTTCTGTCTGCAGATCTTCCTGACCACCCTCGACCCGTCGCTCAAAGTCATGGAGCCAAGAGAGGAAATCATCGGCCCAAGCCATGATGCGAATTTCATAGCGATCCGGATGATGAAATGTCAAAGGAGCGCTCCATCGATCATTATCCAGTCTCGTCATCGGCACCTCGGTCCATTTTCTTCGGTGGGCAGGGCGCCACAGGAGGATCGCTACCGTCACGTCGTGTCCTTCCTTGAAAATATCTGCTTCGATCTGGATTTGCTCCCCTGCGACGCGCTTCGTTGGGTATCGTCCTCCTTCGACGAGTGGAGAGAGATCAGAAATAACGACAGTGGGCAGTCTCTGGCCTTGAAAGATCATGAAATCAAAACAGAATCGACGGGGAGGGTTTGGATGAAGAACCCTCTCAGAAGCATTTAAAAACAGGAAGAAATGAATTCGACAAGGTAAGCGTTAGAGCACAGAAGATCAAAAGGAACCCACGGGCAGAGTTCCGTTTTTCCCGTCTGGTATCTGTGATGTCTGAGTAATAGAAAACTCGATCAGACATCTGGGTAGGATCGATGAGACACTAGTTCCAGAGGACCCTCATGGTTGCTGCGCCTTGGCTTTGATTCCGGCGCTTAACAGATCCGGTCGGTCGGTCGTGATCGAGTCAGCTCCGCGCTGGATCTGTTCCCAAGCGCGATCTGGATCATTGATTACCCAGAGATGGCACTCGTATCCTGCATCGTGCAGGGCTCTGATAAAATCGTCATCGATCCTGGGATCATCGCGCACGTCCAGTCCGTCAGCCCCGATCTTCGCAAGCGTGGCAATCGTAGATTCCACGGACAGCCTGAGCGCGGGATCTTTGGTGAAGCTTTTCAGCCAGTAGGCTTTCCATTCTGGGTGAAGTTCCTTGATTCGCTTGATGTTGTTCGCCGTGAAGGAAATCAGAACGATCTGAGAAGGTTCCAGCCCTGACTCGGCTAGAACCTTTGCCAGCGGCTCGACGATTTCGATTTTATCCTTGATCTCCACGAAAATCTTTTTTCCTTTCGGAATCGTAGCCAGAACCTCTTTCAAAGTCGGGGTAGGTGTATTGGCATATTTGGAGCCTTTTTTTGCTCCTTGGTCGATTTTCTTCAGATCTTCGAAGCTGTTCTCCTTAATCAGAAAATCCGTGCCGCTGGTTCGCAGAGTGCTCGCATCGTGACTGCACACGACCACGCCATCCTTGGTCAGATAAAAGTCTCCTTCGATTCCGTCTGCGCCGTTCTCCCAAGCGAGATGAAAGGCAGGGAGCGTATTTTCCGGAGCCTCAACATGCAGCCCTCGGTGGGCGATGAGAACAGGCTTTGCAGGTTCTGCACCGAAGGCTGGAGAGACACTCATCATCGCGATCAAGAGAAATACGGATTGTTTCATGGGAAAGAGCTTGAATAGAATACCAGAATTGGGATCAGCATGACAGATTTTCCAATGATCTTCCAGTTTGGAACGAGAAAAATCAATTGCGGGCAGGGGAATCGGACTCTCGACATTTCACACAGTCGTATGGCATGATACACTCTGATCAATGAGTCCTGTTCATATCATTTTTGCTCAACGCTCTGCCATTGGTCGCTTCGGTGGTGGTTTCAAAACTATGTCGGCAGCCGATCTGGCCTTCGAAGTCGCACGAGCTGTGGTGCCCGAGGATCTAAGAACTCACGTCGATCAAGTCATCCTCGGTCAGGTTCTGCAAGCGGGATGCGGGATGAATGTGGCTCGTCAGGTAGGGTGGAAGCTCGGACTGCCGGAGGCGACTCCTGCCTATACGGTGAACATGGCCTGTGGCTCGTCTCTGAAAGCTGTCGCTCTGGGAGCCAGCGAGATCAGATCGGGGGATGCGCAACTGCTATTAGCGGGCGGGGTCGAATCGATGAGCCGAGCTCCGCATTATAGCTCCGACCTGCGCTGGGGAAAAAAGCTAGGCAATTCAGAGCTGGTGGATGCACTGCTCTGCGACGGTCTCAGTGATCCCATGCTCGGGATAGGCATGGGAGAAACTGCTGAGCGTATCGCCGAACGTTTTTCGATTTCCCGGATCGAACAAGATGCTTATGCTGCTCGGAGCCAGCGACTGACGGAATCTCATCGGGCTGATTTTACTCGCGAGATCGTCTCTATCGATGTGCGAGGAAAAATCGTCTCTACAGATGAACATCCACGCCCCGAGACGACCGAAGGAAGCCTAGCTGGACTTTCTCCTGCATTTCGCTCCGACGGAACGGTGACAGCAGGCAATGCCTCGGGCATCAATGACGGAGCCGCCATGGTTCTGCTGGCGAGTGATGAGGCGCGTTCGCGTTATGGATTGACATCTCGTGCGAGAATCGTCGCCAGTGCCGCGGTCGGATGCGATCCAGCGATGATGGGGCTGGGGCCAGTCGAGGCGATTCGGCGAGCTTGTGAAATCGCTGACTGGGCGCTCGACGAGGTCGGAGTGATCGAGATCAACGAAGCCTTCGCAGCCCAAGTGCTCGGATGCACGCGATTGCTGAATCTCGATCCCGAGCGCATCAATACACGCGGTGGAGCGATCGCTTTGGGACACCCGATCGGAGCGAGCGGAGCACGAGTTCTCGTGACGCTACTTCACACGATGGAAGATACGAATCAGCGACGCGGCATCGCCAGCCTCTGTATCGGGGGTGGTATGGGAATCGCGATGGCGGTGGAGCGAGAAGAACGGTGAGGGAGCAAGAGTCCCTCACCTCTTGAAATCACTCAATACCCGTCGAATTCTTCGGTGCGGATGTTGTCTTCATCTGCCCCGACTTCCACTAGGAGTTGACGCATAGACTTCACCATGCCCTCCGGGCCGGCCAGATAAAAGCGCGGTGCTACGATGTCAGGAACGTGCTTGCGAATCGTGTCCGCATTTACATGCCCTTCCGTCGAGGTAATGACAGGCACGTAGGTGAAATTCGGATTTTGCGCAGCAAGCTTTTGAAGATCTTCGTGATAAGCGGCGCGTGCCTGCGTGCGGTTGGCGTAGATCAGTGTGATCTTGTGTGGCAGCTTGTCATGAGTCGCTTGAGCAATGATGCTGCGCACAGGAGTGATCCCGATTCCACCAATCAGAAATACAGCGGGAACAGCCGCATTTTTATGGAGAATGAAATCTCCCCACAGCGCCAATAGCTGAATCATCGTCCCCTCCTGGATCTCCGCAGCAGCCAGCTTGAACTTGCTCGGACGCATCCGAGTCGCCATGCGCAGGGTGTCCTCATAGGGAGCACTGACGAAGGAAAAGCCGTGCTTGTTGTTGCTGTCGTCCAGTCCTGTCGAGGGAGGTAGGACCATGTCGCCGAATTGGCCGGCGCGATATTCGAAGCCAGCGGGTTTTTCAATCGTGAACTCGAGAGTGCCTTCGGCGATCTCGGTTCTCTTCAATAACTTTACGTCGTACGTCGTAGCCATAATTGTATCTTTCAATCAAATCAGATGACAGCCTGCGCGAGACTGTTTGGGCAGGCTCCGCGTGATCATCGACTTCAGGCTTACTCGAGTCGTAGCCGCTTCATCGCGCTGCTGTAATATGAGACTCCTTCAGCAGTCGCGCAAGGAGGGCCCTTCACATTTTTAAATCCAGCTACAGCGATTTTCGATTGGTTTCCTCCGCCAGCCAGACGCTGACCAGCGTAATGATTGCCATCCCGATCAAATACCAGGCGATGGGAGTTGGATCGCCCCCACTGCGCTTCAGAAACCAAGTGGCAACAAGCGGAATCAGACCTCCCGCGAAGGGTGCCGCGAGTTGATAGCCGATGGAGGCCCCGCTATAGCGGACTCGGGTGTCGAACAATTCGGAGAAAAACGCAGCTTGGGGACCATAGAGCGCGGAATGTCCAATCAGGCCGAGCACGACGGCTAGAGTCACCAGTACGGGGATCTTCGTGCCAATGAGCCAGAAGAAGGGGAAAGCGAAGAGCAGGAGAAAGATAGTGCCCGCGAGATATACAGGGCGTCGTCCCCAATGGTCTGACAGGGCACCGAAGGCTGGAATGGCTACAAGCTGGACAGCAGATCCGATCATGACGGCATTCAGGAGGCTCGGCTTTTCTATACCCAATTGTTGTGATCCGAAGCTAAGGACGAGAACGGTAAAGATATAAAAATAAGCGTTCTCTGCGAAACGTGCCCCCATCGCGACGAGCACATTGCGGGGGTGACGACGGATCGCATCGATCACCGGCAGACGAGATTCTTTTTCTCCGGATCGCTCCTGTTCAGCCAGAGCTTTCGCAAAAACTGGACTCTCGACGATTTTTAGGCGAATAAACATCCCGACGACGAGGAGCAGAGTTCCCAAAAGAAAGGGCACGCGCCAACCCCAGGAGAGAAAGGCGGCCTCGTCCAAGCGCGATGTGAGCATGAAAACTCCGTTGGCCAGCAACATGCCAACGGGGACTCCTGCTTGGACCCAGCTCGCGTGATAGCCACGACGACTCGAGCCACTGTGTTCCACCGCCATCAGCACCGCACCGCCCCACTCGCCACCCACTCCCACACCCTGAATAAAACGCAGGAATACCAGCGCCGCTGGTGCCCAGAGTCCGATCTGGTGATAGGTGGGCAGCAATCCGATCAGGACTGTGGCAATGCCCATCATCATCAGTGAAATGATGAGCATTGATTTTCTTCCGATTCGATCTCCGTAATGTCCGAAGATGACGCCGCCGAGGGGACGAGCGAAAAAGCCGATCGCATAGGTGGCAAAAGACGCCATCGTGCCGGTGACAGGATCGAGTTCAGGAAAGAAGAGACGATTAAAAACAAGCGCGGCTGCCGTCCCGTAGAGGAAAAAGTCATACCACTCAATGGTAGTGCCGATGAAGCTGGCAAAAACCACGCGACGAGTGCGAGAATGGGAGTTGGAATCGGACATTGCAGGAACAGTGATCGGAAATCATGCAGAGGATAGGAGGATTGGTCAATCTCTGAAAATTCGTGAGAGATCGCCGCAAAAACGTTCTCGCTTGGAACGGTGAATTATGGCATTCTTTCGAGCGCTGTGAGTTTCCTTTTTCCGCTCTATTTACTGGGTTTGATCGCTGTTGCGATCCCAGTGCTGCTGCACCTGAAGCGGAGACCGCCAAAGGAGGAGATGGAATTCGGATCGCTCATGTTTCTCAAAAAGACTCCAGAGCGAACCACGCGGAGGCGACGGCTGGAACACCTGCTGCTACTGTTGTTGCGCTGTCTGGCGCTGATTTTACTGGCTCTCGCTTTTGGAAGGCCTTTTCTCCGTTCGTTACGTTTTCCTGTAGCGAATGATGCAGTCACGCGCTCTGTCATCTTAGTGGATAGTAGTGCCTCGATGCGGAGGATTGGGCTGCGGGAGGCAGCGATGGCGGCGGCTGAAAACGAGATTGCACGTTCTACCCAAGGTGATGAGATCGTGCTCGCTCGATTTGACGAGCAGGTGGGCATCCTATCGGATTTCTCTACGATGGCGACTTTATCTCCACCGGCTCGGGTGGCGATGACGAGAAAGTTACTAGAATCTGAGGATGCTGCTCCATCCTGGCTGGGAACGGAGCTGGGAGGAGCGATGCTTCGGGCAGCAGACCTGCTGCTGAGTGCCGATGCGGAGCGTTCCGCCCGCCGACGAGAGATCATAGTGATCAGTGACTTTCAGGCGGGGGCGCGGCTGGATCAGTTGCACAAATATCCTTGGCCCCAAGAAGTGAAGGTACGCTGTGTTCCTGTGCTCCTGAAGGAGTCAGGGAATCTCTCCATCGCACTGGCGGCCTCGCCTCCTCGCTCGCGCATCGACGAGGATGAGGTGTATCGAGTGCGCATTGCGAAATCGATCGATTCGCTCGATACGAAGGCCGTATTATCGTGGAAAGGCCATCCGGAAACGGCAATGGAATTGATCCTTGCCCCCGGTTCGTCGCGCATCGTGCGATCTCCCGTCCGTCCGCCGAGAGCAGATCGAGGGATCCTAATGGTGGAAGGTGATGCACAGCCTTTCGATAACGAAGTTTATGTCGCTCCCGTTCAGCCCAGACCTCTGCGCATTCTCGCCCCCGGCAAGACCGAAGAGGCAGGTCAGGCAGGGACCCCATTGTTCTATCTGAGTCGCGCCTTGATCCCTACTCCGGCACTACTGCCGATCCTGAAGGTGGCGGAAATTCCAACAGACTTGGTTCCCGGCTCGACGGAGATCGTTCTCCTGACGAATCAGTGGTCGCCAACGGAAGGGAAGACTCTGCATAGCTTTGTCGAGGCAGGTGGCCTGGTGGTCGTCGCTTTGACAGCAGGAACCTCGCCCGAAGCCTTTACATCGCTCACTGGTCATGGTGATTGGATGATTCATGAAGCTGAAACTTCTGCTGAAAAGACGGAATTTTCCCTGCTCGCTGATCTTGATTTCTCCCATCCGGTGCTGGAGCCGTTCGCCCGAGCTCAGATTCGCGATTTCACGAAAATCCGATTTTGGAAGCACCGGGTTTTGAATCTCAGCAGTCCCTTACCGGAGGGAGTGAGGGTGCTGGCGACATTCGATGGAAAATCTCCGGCGATGGTCGAGCAGCGCATCGGAAAAGGTTCCATTTTTCTGTTTCTATCTGGATGGCAGCCACAGGAAGGGCAACTCGTGCTGTCGTCAAAGTTTGTTCCCTTGCTTTATTCCCTCTTTGACCATGCGGGATACAGTATTCGATCAGCGCCCACGATCCACGTAGGGGAATCGTCTCATCCGGCACCTGGGTTTTACGAAGAGAAACAGTCTGATGGAAGCACTCGACTGATGACCGTGAATCTCGATCCCAATGAGGGTCTGACTGATCCCCTCGATCCGATCAGTGAGCTTTCTGCCTTGAGCATTCCGCTCGTGCGCGAGTCTCAGCAGCTTGCCCCTCCGGATGAAGTTGCACCGGGACAGCAATTGCGAATCGAGGCGGAGCAAAAAGAGGGGCAGTTGAAGCTCTGGAAATGG
>JBDHQE010000330.1:0-3009 GCA_039806885.1 Verrucomicrobiales bacterium | reverse complement strand
AGTCGCGACAGCGATGGGGGCGAACAGCTTACCCTCGATTCCGCTGAGACCCAGCAGAGGGAGAAAGACCAAGATGATCAGAACAGTGGCGTAAAGGATGGAGTTTCTCACCTCCATCGATGCGGATGAGATCACCGAGCGCCGTGTGAGCATGCTGTCCTGAGGGAGCGCTTCGCCACCATGTCCAGCCTTGTGAACAGCGGAACCGAGCATACCTCGGGCCCATTCCCCCAGTCGTCTATGCACATTTTCGACATCTACGATCGCATCGTCCACCACCATACCGATCGCGACGGCGAGACCGCCCAGTGTCATCGAATTCACGCTAATGTCCATCCCTGCGAACACGAGCATGGTGATCGCGAATGAAATAGGCATCGCCATCAGGGTGATAAAGGTAGTGCGCAGATTGAGAAGAAAAAGAAACAGCACCACTGTCACCATGACAGCACCATCGCGTATCGCCTCCACCAGATTCCCGATCGCATGATCGATGAATGTCTTTTGCTGAAAGAGTAAGGTGGTCTCAACCCCGTGGGGAAGACTCGGAGCTAGCTCGTCGAGCGCCTTGCGAATCTGCTCCGTTAGGGTCCGCGTGTCGAAGCCGGGTGCTTTGGTGACGGACATCGCCACCCCGTACGTCGGCGTCTTTTCCGGACTGACGCTCACCGTGGCATCCCCACGCATCGGCTCGATCCCCCAGACGACTTCAGCGACGTCTGCGATAGAAATCGTCCTGCCTTCGACATTTTTGATCGCGGTTTTCCCAATCTCATCCAGATCGATCGTCATCGCCAGATTTCGAACCATGATCTCAGTCGTTCCTTGATCAATGAAGCCTCCGGTGGTGTTTCCCGCCGCCTCGGCCGCTGCCGTCGAGAGTTCGTCCAGCGTAACCCCCAAAGCCTGCATCCGAAAAGGATCGGGCTGAATCTCGATGCGAGAGACCCCACCGCCCATGTTCAGAATTTCTGCGATTCCAGGGATGCTCTGTAGCCGCGGACGTATCGTCCAGTCGGCGATGGTCCGCACTTCACGGGGCGGAATGTAATCAGGCTCACCCTCTTTGATCGTAGAGCGGACTCCGACAATCAGAATTTCCCCCATCAAAGAGGCCACGGGAGTCATGTAAGGCTGCACGTCTTCAGGTAGTTGCTCCCGTGCAGCCTGTAAGCGTTCCTGCACGAGAACTCGGGCGCGCTGTACATCCGTGTTCCAATCGAATTCGGCAAAGACTAGGGACAGTGCCACGTCGGAATTTGATCGGAGCCGCGCAAGACCTGCCACTCCCATCAGAGCATTTTCGATGGGTCGAGTGATGCGTGTCTCGACTTCCTCAGGGGCGAGACCTGGCGCTTCCGTGAGGATGGTAACCGTTGGCTTTGTGAGATCGGGTAACACTTCCACCGGTAAGCGCGTCGCTGTGTACAAGCCTGCTCCCAGAACTAATAGGGCCACAGCGATCACTGTCGCTCGGTTCGCGAGCGACCACTGGATCATTGAATTCAACATGACTCAGGCTTTCTCGGGTTGGTGTTGAGGAGAGGCTTCGTGGCGCTCTTCCACGATAGGAGAGCGCCCCTTTCCGAAGAACGAAGCGACCAGCAGGAGGAAGAGCACTCCGCTGACGTATCGCCAAATTCCTCCCCCCCCGCCTGATGCCACCGCAGTATGCCCCTTCTCTCCGTGATCGTGATCATGGTCATGATCCTCATCGCCGTGGCCTTCCTCCGCTTTCCCTTTCTCTATCCCGGCTTTCTCCGGAGTCAGCTCTGACCCGTCGGCGGCATGTTCATGGCCGTGAGCTGCATCGAGAGCTTCTTTTAGAGAGATACCCGCTCCACCTCCGGCGAAGGAGAGCGCATAGGCACCCTTCGTTACGACCTCATCGGCAGGAAACAGGCCGGACAGAATCTCCACATAGCGATCATTTATCGCACCCACCTCGACTGGAGTATGGATAAAGGCGTTCGGAATATCGAAGTGCTTTACATAGAGAAAACGATTGCTAGCATCCCCTTGCAGGGCGATCCGAGGCACGCGGAGCACGTTTTCCCGTTTCCCCAGCACGAGGGCGAATTCTGCCCTCATTCCAGGACGCAGGCGCCCTTCCTTGTTTTCGATCTCGAAAATCGCGTCGAGCGTGCCACTGGTCGAATTCACGCTGGTGCCGAATCGGGAGAGTTTTCCCTCGAAAGCCATATTGGGGAGCGCGGCGATTCGGATATGCGCCGCCGTACCAGGTGCGATGACTCCGGCCAGGTCTTCCGGCACTCGGGCGATGGCTGAAACCTTGGAAAGATCAGTGATTTCGACGAGCGATCGATCTGGCTCGACTGCCTCACCGATCTGCGCATTGACTGCCATCACCAGGCCGCTGATCGGAGCTTTGAGAGGAATCGTGGGTGGAGGACTGCCCGGCTGACGACTCTCGATTTGTACTACGATCTGCCCGGCTGTCACGAGATCGCCCGGCACCACGGACAGTTCCGATACACGTCCGGAAATTCTACTGCTGATGACCCCTGTCTTGCCGGGTAAGGTCTCAATCCGCCCCAGGGCGAAGGCAGTTTCGTCAAAATCAGCCTCTTCGACGACCTCAGTTTCTAGACGCAAGTTTCGCACACCGGTCTCGTCGAGAATGACAGTATCGTCATTCGCGAACGCGGGCAGCGTGGTGGCGAGAACGATGGAACAAAGAATGCCTTTCATTTTTCTCATTTGGATGAATTTCGGGAAGGAGTGGAAATGGTGGGATACGCTCCGGTGGCCAGTCGGACGCGAGCTTCGGCCTGGTGGTAATCGACTAGAAAGTCCAGCGCGGTGCGGCGGGCTTGCAGGAGCTGCTCCTGCGCTTGGCTGACTTGGATATACGTGGCCTCGCCGCTTTCATAGGCCTTTCGCACCTCGCCCAGATGCTTTTCCGCTAGGGTGGGCAATTCGCCAGCGGCCTCGCGAGCGAGATTCCAGGCATCGATCCGAGATCGGTAGGCGGAATCACAATCGGAT
>JBDHQE010000329.1:0-3043 GCA_039806885.1 Verrucomicrobiales bacterium | reverse complement strand
GGATCAGGTAATCGCTGGCGAGGCATTGCGTGGGATCAGCCGAAAAGCACCTGATCTCGTTGTTTGCGTCATCGATGCCTCGAATCTAGAGCGCCATTTGCAACTCGCCTTGGAGGTGCTGGAACTCGAGATTCCCACCGTTATTGCCCTCAATATGGTCGATGTCGCAGAGAAATCCGGGCTTCGACTTGATCCCATTAAGCTCTCCGAAGAACTAAATGTCCCCGTCGTTCCGATTCAAGCCAATCGAGGAAAGGGCATCATCGAGTTGAAAATGGCGATGCGCCATCCCCTGCCCCCCGCTTCTCCTGGCTTTCGTTGGCAGGTCGGAAATGAAGAATCACGACGAGCTTTCGCTTTTGCTACGGCGGATCTGGTGGCACGGCGTCCGTCTCGACACACCACGAATCTCTCTGATCGACTCGACAGCCTCTTTCTGCATCCGATCTGGGGCTGGTTCGCTTTCGTCGGCATCATGTTCACCCTTTTCTGGTGCATTTTCTCCTTTGCTGAGATCCCCATGGGCTGGATCGAAAGCGGTCAGGACTGGCTGGCCAGCACCATTGAGAACCACATGCCACCCGGAGACCTGCGGGGACTGATTACTAAGGGCGTAGTCGGTGGAGTCGGAGCCGTCGTGACATTCCTCCCGCAGATTCTGATGCTCTTTTTCTTCATCGGACTCATGGAGAGTTCTGGCTACATGGCTCGGGCCGCCTTCCTGATGGATGGCGTCATGGCGAAGGCCGGGCTCAGCGGGAAGTCCTTTCTCCCGCTCCTCAGTTCCTACGCCTGTGCGATTCCTGGTATCATGGCCACCCGCATGATCGACTCGCCCAAGGAGCGATTGGTGACGATCTTTGTCGCACCCTGGATGAGCTGCTCCGCTCGTCTGCCGGTGTATCTGCTGCTCGTGCCCATGCTCATGGGTGGTCGCGAGGGAGGCACAGCTCAGGCGCTCGTCTTCATGTCGATCTACGCCGTCGGGACGGGCACCGCCTTCATCGTGGCCCGATTGCTGAGGGGGCGGCTGGGACCTGACAAAATTACGAATCACTTCCTCTTAGAATTGCCTCCTTATCGCATGCCGCAGTGGAGCTACATCTTCCGTCATGTCTTTGATCGGGGATGGGCCTTTTTGCAGAAGGCAGGCACCATCATCCTGTCCATTATGATCCTACTCTGGGCGGCGACGACTTATCCACGACTCGATACGGACGATCCCGGTGCGGCCATGGACTACTCCTTCGCCGGACGAGCAGGACACTTCATCGAGCCTGTGACGAAGCCGCTCGGTTTCGACGGAAAAACAGGGACTGCGATTCTGACTTCATTCGCAGCACGAGAAGTTTTCGTCGGCTCTATGGCGCAACTTTTCCACGTTGAAGCCGCGCAGGGTGAAGAGGAGCAAGCCACGCGAGGTCATATTCGCGAGCGACTAGCGATGGAAAGGTGGCCCAATGGGAGCCCCAAGTTTAGCACCGCAGCCGTCGTGTCACTGCTGATATTCTATATCTACGCCCTCCAGTGTCTGCCCACCTCTATCATCGTCGCGAAGGAATCAGGTTCGTGGAAGTGGAGCGTAGGACAGTTTTTCTTTATGACATCATTCGCTGCACTGGCTTCATTCCTTGTGTATCAAGGACTGAGTTTAATCGGTTTCGCGAGCTGATAGATACGTGTATTCTCTACGCATCCCCATGGAAACATCCACCTCCATCGATTGGCAAACCTGGATTGCAGGAGCCATCGTGTTCGGTACAATGGCAGTTCTGTTCGCCAGAACCTTCTTCCCCCCCAAAGGCGGAAAGAAAGGAAGTTGCGGAAAGCCTAAGTGTCACTGATCACGAGCATCCGAGTCTGACTCAGCGATCTGCGAGATAGCCGGACCATTCGATCCCGGCCAGTTCAGCCAGCTCTTTGTGCCAACTGCTGATGTCACGACGCTCAAATTGATTCAGGTGGTCGTGACCACAAGCACGAGCCATCACTTTCATCAGCTCTGTGCTGGCTTCGAAGAAATTCGCCAGTCGCTTCGCGGCCACATCCACCTTCAGTCGCTTCCGCAAATTCGGATCCTGTGTTGCGATACCGGTCGGACACAGATTGGTGTGGCAAATCCGAGCACCGACGCAGCCGATGGCTTGCATGGCCGAATTCGCTAGCGCGACTCCATCAGCCCCGAGAGCTAGAGCCTTCACAAAGTCAATCGGAGTCCTCAACCCACCCGTTACGATCAGTGTGACCCGACCACTCACGCCGCGCTTCTCCAAACAGCGACGTGCTCGTGCCAGAGCTGGAATCGTCGGAACTGAAATGTGATCGCGAAACAGTAGCGGTGCCGCTCCTGTGCCGCCCCCACGCCCATCGAGAATGATGTAATCAGCCCCCGCTCGAAGAGCGAAATCGATGTCCTCTTCAATGTGCTGAGCACTCAATTTAAACCCAATCGGAATCCCTCCCGTAAGCTCGCGCACTCGATCAGCGAAACGCGCGAAATCAGCGATGCTGTGTAAATCGGGGAAGGTCGCAGGCGAAATTGCATCCTGCCCTACTGGTAAACCACGTACTGCCGCGATCTGAGCACTCACCTTATGCGCGGGTAGGTGCCCACCAGTGCCAGTCTTCGCACTCTGGCCACCCTTGAAGTGAAAGGCCTGCACCTTGCCCAATAATTCCTCGCTATACCCAAAATGAGCCGAAGCGTATTCGAAGAGATAGCGCGAATTCGCCTCCTGCTCGGCGGGGAGCATTCCTCCCTCGCCCGAGGCGATTCCTGTCCCCGCCATCTCGGCTCCCTTCGCGAGCGAGACCTTCGCCTCCTCCGAGAGCGCTCCGAAGCTCATATCGCTGACAAAAAGCGGAATCTTCAGTCGCAACGGCTTCTGAGCCTTGGGGCCGATCACTAATTCCGTTCCGACAGGGGCGTCATCCATCAGCGGCTGAGTCGCAAACTGGGCGACCATGATCTGGATATGATTCCAATCCGGCAGATGACTCCGCGGAACGCCCATCGCATCAATCGGACCATGCGGTTTTATCC
>JBDHQE010000047.1:0-19331 GCA_039806885.1 Verrucomicrobiales bacterium | reverse complement strand
GTCTTCCTGCCGCAAAATCTCTCGCCAAAGAGATTGCAGGACATCTCGACGATCTGGGATTCAACCGATCTATTTTTGACATCGAGATCACTCCCCTGCTCTCTCCTGGTCCTCGCGGCAGCGAAAGTATCGACTTCCTCTTCGGACCGAATCCCGGCGAGCCACTCAAGCCCTTGCGCGTGATCGCTTCCAGCGGAGAAATGTCTCGTGTAATGCTGGCCGTGAAAGCGGCTCTGGCCGACCAGGATCGCATCCCTCTCATGGTCTTCGACGAGATCGATGCCAACGTCGGTGGCGAAGTCGCTGTCTCCGTCGGACGTAAGATGGCCTTCCTCGGAGCGCATCACCAAGTCATCGCCATCACGCACATGCCCCAAGTCGCTGCTCTAGCCCATCACCATTTCGTGGTCTCGAAAGAAGTCGAGAACGATACCACCAATTCACGACTCGAGTCCGTCGCAGATCGAGAGCGCATCGCCGAACTCGCCAGAATGCTGGGGGGCAGCTCGCCCGAAACCCTAGCCCTAGCCGAGCGCATGCTCGCCGACGGCCCCAAGAAGAGGAAGTGAATCACAGCGAGTCGCCTTACTGAGGCTCCAGCGCATCATCCGCACAGACTCGCTGTCTCACGGCGATCAGCGTAATCAGTGCTGCCACCGATAGGTAGCACCCTACGGCATAAAGTCCCAATCCATCCGCTAGGCGCATCGCGATATAAGGGGCCATGGAGGCTCCGAGTATCCCCGCCAAGTTAAATGCCAGAGACGTACCCGTGTAGCGCACGGGAGCAGGAAACATCTCTGACAGAAAAGTGCCCCCCGCTCCATAGGTCAATCCCATCAATCCCATCCCCAGTGACAGGAAAAGCAGCACGCGCCCAAGACTGTCGGGCGGAAACATGGGAGTAAACAGGAGCCCAAAAACAAGAATCAGCACCGTGGAGATCGTCATCGTCCGCCGTCGGCCATAACGATCTGCATACACAGCAGAAATCGGAATCCCGATTCCAAAGAAAATGACGCTTCCCATCTGCAAAAGCAAAAACTGATCTCGAGAATACCCGAGTCGTGTCGTTCCCCATCCTAACGTGAAGACTGTCATCAGATAAAATAGAACAAAAGTTGCCAACATAGCGAACATCCCGTAGACGACAGACAATGGATGATTACGAAAAACGGTGATCATCGGTAGTCGCTCGCGCTGGTCGTGTTCCAGCACCTTTTGAAAAGCCGGAGTCTCATTGATCTTCAACCGTACCCACAGGCCTAGAAAGACAAGCACAGCACTGCAGACAAATGGGATTCGCCATCCCCAAGCCAAAAACTGTGTATCAGTGAGCAATTTAGAAAGCGAAAAGAATGTCAAAGAGGCGAAGAGAAAGCCGATGGGGGCACCTAGCTGAGGAAACATTCCGTACCAAGCTCGCTTGCCAGGAGGTGCATTCTCCGTCGCCAGTAATACAGCACCGCCCCATTCCCCTCCGAGCCCAAGTCCTTGTCCGAGGCGACACAGAGCCAAGAGAATCGGCGCCATGATACCAATCCGTTCATAGGTTGGGAGGACTCCGATCAATACTGTCGAAACCCCCATCAGTAGCAAGGCCGCAACTAACGTCGCCTTTCGCCCAATTCGATCTCCGAAATGGCCGAAGATCACAGAACCTACGGGACGAGCAAAAAACGCGAGCGCAAAAGTCGCTAGTGATTCAAGTATCGCAGAAGCATCACTACTCTTCGGAAAGAATAAATGCGGAAACACCAAGACGGCGGCTGTCGCGTAGATGTAAAAGTCGAAGAATTCAATCGTCGTCCCTGCCAGACTCGCTGTCAGAATTCTCCACCGAGAGTTCAGAGGAGACACAATTCCTGAGCCAGACGACATATCCTCGCCTCCGTCGTAATACGCCACCGTTTAAATCGGCACATAAAACGACTCCCATGAAAATGGATTCATGGATCTAGGGTGATTAAAGCCTAATTCTTCTTTCGACGCAAGAAAGCCGGCACATCCATATCCTCACCGTCGATAATCGCCGAATCAGAGGAACCCATAGCCTTATCTGCTCCGACGAGCGGCTCGAGCTGTAGCATTTCCTGCTGCTGATAACTCGGAGCCTCTTCCGTCGGCATAGTCGGGGCCTGACTGGGAGGCAACACGGGGGGAACCGTAGCCTTCCCAGCTCCAGACTTCCCACTCCCGACGCGGGTCAGGCTGATCGTCTGCCCCCCGTCATCTGTGGCCGCTACACGAGCCGTGGAAGGAGTCTCATGCCGAGGCATCGGAGGAGGCATCGACGGCAAACCCGATGTAGCCGCCTCCATCGCACGGGCGATCGGATTAACATCTTCTGACTCATTCAAATCAGCATCACGCTCTCTGCGAAAAATCTGAGGCAGCGGCTCCGGCGCATAGGCTGGGCGTTCTTCCGGCTCTGAAATCGACACCCCCATCTCCTCCAGAGGCTCAAACACCGAAGCATCACTCTCCATGTAAGGAGCTTCCGCATATCCCACTTCCTCATAAGCAGCAACTGCCGTTTCATCGGCCACTTCTCCGTAATAATCTTGCTGGGAATCCGCTGAAATTTCGTCAAACATGGAAATTGGCGCATCATTACCATCGCTCACCCCACTTCCCATTCCCAAACTGACCGATGGAGCCGAAGCTTCAACAGTCCTAGCTGTTTGATGACTGGTAGCACTGGGTCCGGCGATGGAGCTGATAATTGTAACCGTCAGATTACTCCCCAGTCGCTTGTCTGTCCCTGTCCCAAACAAGATCTGAGTCTGCACTCCCACATGCTTGGCGATTTCCTCCATTACCAATTGAACCTCGAACAGAGTCATCGAATCACCTCCAGCGACCTGCACCAAAACGGAACGCGCTTCATTGAGCAACTTTCCGCGATCCAACAGCGGACACTTCAGTGCCTGCTCTAGAGCCTCATGCGAGCGATTATCACCCTTGGCCACTCCATATCCGAACAGACACCGCGAGTCGTCTGCATCCAAGGCCGAGAGGAGATCATCCATTCCGATCCGAATAATTCCCGGACGGAATACCACATTCATCGTAGCACGGATGCTCTGGCTGATAATCCGGTCAGCCGCAGCAAACGCCTGCGTTACCCCATCCTTTGCGACGATCAATTCACCCATACGATCATTGTCAAAGGTGATGACCGCGTTCGCGTATCGCGCAATCGAGGAGAGCGCCGTGCTCGCCTGATCAAATCGACGCGCTCCCTCGAAAGAGAATGGCATCGTGGCGAATACGACAAGAAACACACCTTCCTCCCGTGCAATGCGACAGACTTCGGGCGCGGCACCCGAGCCAGTACCTCCGCCTAGACCGACACAGAGAAAGAGCATTTTTGACTTTCTGACGAGACTGCGGATATCATCCACTGCCTCCAACGCCGCCTGTTTCCCCAACTCCGGATCGCCACCAGTTCCCATTCCCTTGAGAAGAGTCGCACCCAATTGAATCTTTCGCGTCGAGACAGAACTCGTGAGCGCACGGACGTCGGTGTTCAAAGTAATCAGTTCCGCATCATCGCTTCCTTCCAGCGCCATGCGGTCAAGCACGTTCGCTCCGGCTCCACCGATTCCAATAACCGTGATTCCTGAAATTTGATTCTCGGAAGGATCGCCCTTTTCTGCTGGGTTGTATTCTATCATCTGTTTTAGCGATTAGAATTTCAGTTTGATTGAATTCGCGAGATTGTCAAAAGATTATCGTCAATCAATTCTCCTCAGCGTCCAGAACCGAGAATTTTTTCGATCTTGGAACCTAAACGACGTAAAATCCCCTTTTTAGGCTTCTGGGCATCAATCATTTGGATATAGCGGATGATACCAATCGGAGTCGCACACTGCGGATTTTCAAAAAAGGCTGCGGGGCCGGACATTGACTCAGAATCAGCCTTTTGCACGGGCAGTCCAAAGATCTTCTCCGTCAGCTCATACAGTCCGTTCATCAGACTGGAGCCACCCGTCAGAACGACCCCCCGACCAATTTTTTGCATACAGCCAGCATCTTCAATCCGCTTTTGGACGACAGAAAGCATCTCGACGGCACGCGCATTAATAATCTGATTGAGCATGGAACGACTCACCTCCTTATTAATATCACCACCAGATGACACGATTTCATCGGCACCCTGCCAAGGGGTCACACTGCCATAGGTGATCTTCAGCTTCTCAGCACGTGCATTAGTGATTTTCAGAACATGAGCAATATCACTCGTGATATGCTCCCCGCCGATCGGGACGCATCCAGAAGCGACGGGGGAACCATCCACATAGCAGATATAATCGGAGGTTCCTCCACCGATATCGATCAGCAGCACGCCACCCATCTTCAGATCGCGATTCAGCAGAGCACAGGCAGCCGCATAGGGAGCGAACACAATCTCATCTACATGAACTTCATCACTGATACATCGAATCGAATTCTGAATCCGGGACTTTACTCCATGAATCAGATGAAAATCTGCTTCTAACTTCTGACCCAGCATACCGACTGGATTCGGGATTCGACTGTTACCATCGAGATAGTAACTCTGGATCAGCGAATGGATTAGCACATGATCCTGTGGCAACGGTACATCACAGGCGTTCTTTCGCACCTCCTCCAAATCCTCGTACGAAATCTCTACCTGATCATCTGCCACCCGGATTGAGCCTCGCGAATTAAATCCTGCGATGTGTCCGCCCGTCAAAGACAGAACGACATTCCCGATATTGACAGAGGCCCGATCCTCAGCCCTCGCCAGAGCATCCTGAAGACAGGTCTGCACCATGGTCGGATCGACGATCTCACCTTTTCTAACCCCTGCGGAAGCATGCTGACCGATTCCCAAAATCTTAATTGCACCATCACTGCGCACTTCACCCACAACTACACACACCTTTGATGTGCCAATTTCAAGCCCCACATATATCGTTGACGATCCCATGTAATAGTCGATTCCAGTTCTAATTGCTGCCGGAGAAACTTATCCTCCCTTCAAAATTGATCGCAAATGCTTTTCCTCTGCGGACGGCTCCGCCGCCGCGCTTTCCTGATAAGCGACAGAACTCACCTGCTCGTCGAGAGGCATTGACGTTCCGAGCGTCGGACTCGTCGTCTGCTTCTGGTTCCCCACGGTTGCTGTCGCAGGCTGCGACTCGTCAAAAGTGACGGGGATATTCTTCTCCGCCAGTAGGTTCGCAGTCATCAGGACTTTTCCAGAGTCTTTCATCTGATCGAGAATCAGAGCAAGGTCGTCGATTCCTCGCAGAAAATCATCCACTCGATACGTAGCAGCCAGACCCGTGGAATACTCGCAATCCATCGCCCATCCCTCACGAATGCGAACTTCGCGAATCGTGAGTCCCTGCGGTAAAAAACGCGAGTCGCTGGCGGCAATGAATTTTAGAGCGGCACGTACCGCCGACGATTCGATTTTACATCCATCCTTTGGTTCAGCCGTCTCAAAGGACTCGATCGATGGGAGAGAATTGACTCCGTCATTCAGACTCAGACAACGGAACAAAACGCCGTCTTTATCCATCAGAAATCCTCGCTCAAAGTCGTGCGGACGAATCCCCTGCGCTGGTGAGGAGAGCCAAGCGACGGGGATACGCTCCTCCACCGAGATGCGGAGACGATCCGGGAGTTCTCTTGTGATTTCGGCCTTCTCTACCTGCGGAAGGGCGGAGATCTGCCTTTGGATCAGATCCAGATCCAGTTTCATCAGATTCATTCCAGGAGAGACGTTGGCGATCTCGATGAGATGCGATTCGTCGAGGTTTCCGTCAGATTGAACGACCAAATCTCTTAAAATAAATTCGTCGCTTTCAAAAAATATTTGTTCATACGTCCACTTCCCGAGCAGTGGCAGACTTACCAAAAGACAAGCGAAGGCCGTCAACTTTGTCAGCAACACGCGCCTTTGATACCGCTTGCGAGGGTTCACACGAGTCACGGGCTCGTCCTCATCGCAATAGATCCAATCGCTCTCAGAAGACGACTGACGCCTAGAAATCAGGCTCTTCAGTCGATTCTTTCGAGTATTTGCGCCAGGGGACTTTCTTCGCATATACTAGAATTTAACAAAGTTTTCATATCTTTCAAATTCTGAATTAAAAAACGAAGCTCCACACTGGAATCTACAAGACGTTCTCAGCTGCAGGCGGCCTCTTTTCCGTAAAAAGAGTCGAGGCTAGAATCGGCCGCTAAGAAGCCAGCGACAACGCAAGAATTCGCTCGCAGAGATCCGGATACTCCCATCCGATGGCACGCGCTGCCTTCGGCAGGAGGCTTGTCTCCGTCATGCCGGGAATGGTATTCACCTCCAGAACAAAAGGCTGAGAGTCCGCCGTGCGTAGGAGCACATCGACGCGAGAGTATATCTCGATTCCCAGCGCATCGTGCGCCTTTCGTGCTTCGCTCTGCACTTGGCGAGTCACCTCCTCCGGGAGATCAGCGGGACAAAAATAATCCGTGCCTCCATGACCGGTCATCCAGGGATACTTGTTCGAAATATCGTAAAAGCCAGAGCGCGGCTGGATGTGAATGACGGGAAGTACACGATCTCCTACGATCCCGACCGTTAGCTCCTTTCCCTCAATCAGTTCTTCGACCAAAAGATCGTCTGAAAATCGCCCGGCATCCTCGACCGCTCCCAACCAATCTTCTGTCTGACGCACCAAATGGACTCCGACACTAGATCCCTCTCGTGGTGGCTTTACCACACAGGGGATTCCGATCTGTGTGGAAGGATTAGCCGCTTCACTCGTACGAATCAACGCCCACTTTGGAGTCGAGACCCCGGCTTCCACAAAGCGTCGCTTACTTAAAATTTTGTCAAATGCCGTCCGCGAACTCTCCTTTCGTGCACCAGTATAGGGAATCCCCCGAGTCTCTAGTTCCACCTGCAATTCTCCATCCTCGCCATAGGTTCCGTGGATCACATTGAATGCGACGTCGGCTCCGACAGGAAGCTCAAACCCCTTTCCCCTCACATCGACCAAAGTGACTTGGGCAACTCGACCCTCCAGAGCTTTGGCGACGCCCCGGGCGGAAGCCAGGGACACTTCGCGTTCGGACCCCGGGCCACCCGCCAGAACGGCCACATGCAATCTGCTGATTTCTGATGTCATACCTTGATTCTTTTTAAATTTACTCTGTTGCTTCCAAAAACCCGATCAGGACAACGCTTCCGAACTGATCTCAATTCCAATCAAAGAAAATATTATACAGGTTCATCATGCCCGATGATTTGCACCTCGGTCTCCAATTCGATGCCCCGAGCCTGCCGCGCGGCTTCCTGAACTCCAGCGATCAGTTCCAGCACATTGCTCGCACTCGCTCCCCCTTTATTGACGATGAAGTTCCCGTGCACCCCACTGACTTGAGCTGGTCCGACCGCTGTTTCCTTCAGTCCTACCTCATCGATCAACTGCCCGGCCCCAATTTCGACAGGATTTTTAAATATACATCCCGCACTGGCAGCGATCGGTTGAGACTTCTTTCGCTTTTGCTTCGATGCCTCCATTTTCGCCGCGATCTCATCGGCAGGAGTCGGAGTTCCGATGAATACGGCAGACACCGCTACATTGTGCGCCAGCTCCGGCACATTGCGATAGCGATGGGTGATTTCTTCCACAGACTTTTCGATAATCACTCCTCTCGCATCCACCATGCGTACACTCTGCACATGACGAAAAGTCTCGCTTCCCATCGCTCCAGCGTTCATCCGCAGGCAGCCACCGACATTGCCGGGGATCCCCTCCATCCACTCCAGACCGCCCAATCCCGCAGACTGGGCAGCTGCGGCCAGCGCCTTAAACTTGACCCCTGCTCCGACGTGAATCGTATTTCCCTCGACGCGGAGTTCGTTAAATTCTCCATCCACCGGATTCACCACGACTCCGGGGATCCCGCCATCGCGGACGAGGAGATTCGACCCCCGACCCACGGCTCGCAGAGGAATGCCGCTCTCTGCACAATGGCGAACGATTCTCGCTAGCCCCTCGACGGTCTTCGGCCCGATCCAGAACTGAGCCGGCCCACCGACTCTCATCGTCGTGTGGAAACTCATCGGCTCATAGAGCTTCACGACAGCATCCGACTCACCTAGCACTTCGCGAAGCCGATCCAGAACGGCCAGATCGCGGACCAGACGTGTTCCTACCTCGTGGATATTGCCCGCCCCCAGAGTAATGAACCAATCGCCGGGGCGCAAACTGTGTCCCACGGCGAGATGGAGCGTAGCCAAATCAGGGTGAGATTTCACTGTCTCGACCTCACCGTTTTCTTTTACGGACTCAACCACTGTTTCTCCCGTTATGTTCGGGATGGGAAGCTCGCTGGCAGGATAAATATCTGTTACCCATAGTTCATCAACTCCGTCAAAACATCGCCCAAATTCTTCACGCAACTTCTCTGTCCGCGTGTAACGATGTGGCTGGAAGGCCACAACCAGTCGCCCTGCGTGTTGTGAACGGGCTGTCTGAATAGTAGCAGCGATTTCTGATGGATGGTGCCCGTAGTCGTCGATAATGGTAATCCGCTCACTGTTCCGTTTTAGTTCAAATCGACGCTTGGCACCGCGAAAGGAACCGAGAGCCTCATCCACTCGTTCAAACGAAAGACCTAAATCCACCGCCAAGGCGATCGCGGCGAGCGAATTCAGCACATTATGTCGACCGGGAATCCCTAGAAAAACGCGACCAAGCGGCTCTCCACGATGCCGCACGGTGAACTCCGTTCCCGCGCCTCGCGGCGAAAGATCGGACGCGGAAAAATCGCAGTCGGGAGTCCATCCGTAACTGATCACATGATTCCTCCCCTCGCAAACCCGTCGAGCCCCGACATCCTCTGCACAGTAGATGACCTTACCTCTCGTCTGATCGCAGAATTGGCCGAACACAGCATAAATGGCATCCAAATCCGCATAATAGTCGAGATGATCCGCTTCGACATTGAGCAGAATCGCATACTCCGGATGGAACTGTACCAAGGTGCCATCACTTTCATCCCCCTCCGCGACGAACCACTCGCCTTTCTCCTCCCAGTTGGCATTGGTGCCCAAAATCGGAATCTCAGCGCCAATATAATGCGAAGGAGTCTTTCCTCCCGTGCGCAGAACGTGTGCTGATAGTGAGGACGTCGTCGTCTTCCCGTGAGTTCCAGCCACGACGATCCCTTTCTTCCCCAGCATCACAGCTGACAGGGCCTCTGCTCGGCGCAGGCAGGGAATTCCCAGGCTTAGCGCCTGCTGATACGATGGATTATCAGAGCGGATCGCACTGGTATAGACCACTATATCCGCTTTCGCCACGGCCTCAGCCGAATGAGGGCTCGAAAACTCCAATCCCGCTTTCTCTAGCCGCTCAGTTTCACGCGAAGTCACACGATCCGATCCTGAAACACGATGGCCGAGACCGAGAAACAGGGACGCCAGCCCACTCATCCCGGAGCCAGCCACCCCGATCAGATGAATTTGGAGAGGCTTTTCACGGTGAGCAAAACGTTCGGCCCATAAAGCGACAGCATCATTCATAAAATTCTAACAATCGATCGGTCAACAGCAGGTTTGTCCCAGTTTGGAAATGCGATCCGAGATCACCTGACAGACTCTCTCCGATGCGCTCACGGCATCAAGAGAAAATGCTGCATCAGACAGAGTCCGGAGCTTCTCATCATCAGTAATCATCACACGGATTTGCTCACAGAAAGTGCTTTCATCCAGTTTGCTCTGTGCCCACAACTCCGCAGCGCCTGCTCGCTGAAAGATCGCTGCATTTTTCGTCTGATGATCCTCAGCGGCGAAGGGATACGGGATCATGATCGAAGGGAGCCCAAAATGAGCAAGTTCGCTCAGCGTCGAAGCCCCGGCTCGACAGACGGCCAAGTCCGCAGCAGCGAGCGCAAACTGCATCTCAGAGCAAAACGCCCGCAGAACACCTGCTCCCGGATGGCTCTCATAGGCAGAATTCACCAAATCGAAGTCAGAGGGGCCACTGATGTGCAGCACTTGGATTCCGGCTTGCTCGAAGTCCGAAAGACTCGCCGCGACCAGTTCATTAATCCTCCGCGCACCCTGACTACCTCCCATCACCAGCAGCACTTTTCCCTCCGGACGAAGACCGAAGAAATCACGCCCCTCCTCACGAGTCGGACGATTCACTAAGGCCGGCCGCAAAGGCGTACCCACCGTCACCACGGGTGATCGTCCGTTAAAGAGCGGAGCACAGTCTTCAAAACCGGTCAGAACAACGCGAGAGAACTTCGCATTGATCCGGTTCGCCTTACCCGGAATCGCATTCGACTCATGGACAAACGTGGGCAGCCCCAGCCAATTCCCAGCCATCAACGGCGGAGTCGAGGTAAAACCACCCATACCGAGCACCGCGTCGGCCTTCACCCCGCGCAGGAGTCGTCGACACTCGAAAAACGACTTCAGAAATCCGAGGAGAAATCCCGGCATTCGAGGAGAGAGTATCCCTGGCATCGCCACCGACGGCATGCGAACAAAACGCAGATGCCCAAAGCCCTCTGCCGCGAGAGCATCAATCTGCTTCTCCGAGATCAACAGGCAGACATCGCCCCCTTGTCTGCGCCACTCTTCAGCCACAGCAATCCCCGGAAAGAGGTGTCCCCCCGTTCCGCCACAGGCAATCACAAGCTGTTTCCCCGAAATCATTAAATCTTGTTAAATATCTGAGTTTGCGCGATTCAACAGCGAATTCAACCTCGGATCGCTCCTTCTCCTCCTTTTTTACGATTCACAGCGAAAAAACACTCAGATGCCCTTCTTCGCTCTCATCGCCCGCCTTTCGTGAACGACCACATTGAGAGACTGCGGCAGCACCCGGATCTCCTGAGGTGTCATCCCGACCAAATCACCGTCCACCTGAATTTCCAGCGCCGGGCTAGAAGCGATCTTCACTGATTTTACCTGCCAGTGTGCTACGGCATGGGTGGCATTCCGCAAATCCGCCTGCTTATCCTGAATTAACCGGTCCAGTCCTGTCATCTTCCCCGCCAGTTGAATCAGACTTTCGATATCCATGCGTTTCAGCAGAAAGACATCCAACTTTCCGTCAGAAATATTCACCGACGGAGCCAGCGTGAGCCGCCCCACTCCGATCGTCCCCACATTCGCGACAACACAAGCCACTCCTGAAGCCTTGATGGTCTCACGTCCATCCAGAAGGAGTTCATAATCCGCCTCCGGCATCGTTCCGTGACTGGATTTCAGAGCTGTCCAGATATAGGCCCACTTCCCCACATGATCTTTCAAATCGCGAGACGCTTGCACCGCACTCACCTCCAGACCACATCCCAGCCGCAGGAGAAAGGGGTGATCACCCATCATTCCCACATCAATTCTACGGGTAGCAAAGGTTTCCCCCTTGAGCAACTCACATGCATCGGTCAATCGAGAAGGCAACGACAATTCAGCCGCCACCAGATTGCCCGTGCCCCCACCCAGAATTAGCAAGGGAACATCCGTTCCCAGCAGCCCCGTCGCCACATCTTTTACCGTCCCATCGCCTCCATACACGGCCACCACCTCACTCCCCCGTTCGATCGCCTGACGGGCTAATCGTGCTCCGTCACCAATCTCGTGCGTCACAGACACATCCCACCGGATTCCAGCACGTCGAAACACATGATTAACAATCCCCAAGACTGGAACACGTCGTGACGGGGCAGGATTCACGATCAAATGAACCAGCTTAGGACGGTGATGCTTCTCTAATTTCATGCTTCCGATGCAAGTCTTTCAGGAATCAATCCCCTGAGTCAGAACAATATCAGCGTCGTGAGTTCATCAATCGAAACACATAGTAGAGAAGTTGCCCCAGCGAAGCAAGCGCAGCCACCACATACGTCATCGCCGCCCAGAAAAGCGCGTTCTTCGCCTTTCGCTGATCCAAGCCACTCAGTGCCTGAGACTGTCCCAACCAAGCCAGCGCTCTGCGGCTGGCGTCGAATTCAACTGGCAAGGTCACGACGGAAAATAGAGTGGTCATCGCGAAGAGAACAATTCCGATCCCGAGGACAATCACGCTCCCCGATGCCGCGAGAATCAGCCCGATCAGCAGCACGATCTGCACCATTCGGCTCGCGATGCTCACCATCGGCACTAATGCAGAACGCAATCGCAGCGCCGCATACGCCTGGGCATGTTGCACAGCGTGCCCACACTCATGTGCTGCGACAGCAGCTGCTGCGACGTTCGCTCCATAGTACACTTCCTGGCTCAGGTTTACGGTCTTCTTCAGAGGATCATAGTGATCAGTGAGTTGTCCTGGGACAGAGACGATTCTTACATCATTGATTCCGAAAGCACGGAGCATCTGCTCTGCGATCTGCGCCCCCGTGACTCCGGTCTGGCTTTGGGAATATTCGGCGAAACGACGTCGCAGCGTATTGCTGACCAGCCAACTGGCCAGCATCGCCCCTCCGATCAGAATCAAATAAAAGGGATCCATCATCGGACGAGAATGCATAGAATATTGCGCAAGAATCAGGATCATGGTCAGACGGACACTCTCTCAGCGATACACGTTAGCCACGATACGAGATTCTGAGAGAATTTCAAAGTCCGGTTATTGAATCTGCTAACTCATCGCCAAGCGACGGATGAAGCGCCTTCATCGCCTAAGTCCTAACGCAAATCCGATCGCTGACGCTCCGGTGGACGGTAGGTGCTCTTTCAAAAACAGCCCCACCGCCTGGATCTGCGTCATCGCTTGGAGACTACCATCCTTCACGGTCTGATTAAACTGACTCCATACGTGAACATACCCCTGATAATCTAGCCACCACACGACTGCCCCTACCACAGTAATCAGCGCCACTCCTGTCTTAAAGGCCGTTCGCAGAATTGATGCGGCTACCATCGCAACGATGAAGCTAATTCCCATCTGAATCATCTTCTGACTCCACCAGTCGCCATTTGATACCATCTCCTGTCCCACTCCGGGATCAGACTGCCAGTTTGCATTCAGAGCGATGGATGAAGCCTGTGAAGCTGGCTCGATCCCCTGATCCGGACGAGAATAGTCACGAATCCCTCGCCAGCCCATCCCGGCCATCACGATCACACCCGCAGTCACGATCCAGCGCATTTTCACACCAAACAATCCACCGATCACTTTTCCAATGCCCAACATACGGAATTAAATTTACTGCTCGAATGATCGCTTAAATTCGGGAATCCTCTTGATGCCCCTCACCGATACGCATAAATCAGCGACCATCGCTGCGTGAGAGCCAGCTCCCCATGCAGTGCGATGCGGAGATAATACACGCCTGTCTGCTCCGGACTGATCGCTAGGCTCGACACATTCGTCGAATCTCCAGTCTCTATCTGAGCCTCCACCTGCTCTCCCCGCCCGTCGTAGATGCTCAAGCTCACGATGGCTCGTCGATCCGGTACCGCCAGCCAGAATCGGTAATCGTTGCGCTTGAACAACTGCGCCTGCACTAATTTCACTTTTCCCGATGCGATCTCCCCACCCCAAGACGATTCCCGCAGGACGTAACGCTCCTCACCTACAAGTTGTCGCATCGCCGTCTGTTGAGCGATCAACTTCGCCTCGTCCACCTCTGGTAGGATAAGATCCGAGGAGCGATCTTCGGAAGAATCCTGAGCAAGCGCAGGATAAATCGCTCCGACCAGTAAGGCGATCATCACAGAGCGTCTCGCGAGTCGAGAATCAACTCTCATAAATCGCTGCCACGAGGTTATTCGTCGAAAGGGAAATTTCGATCACCTTCCCTTCGCTTATCACCCCTCTGGCATCGGTCCGCATGAGCGATTCCAGATGCTCCAGCGTCCGGGTAATCTGTGCGAACACCTTTCCTCTCTTGGAACGGGCCGGCAGGCTGTCGAACTCTTTTCTGAGCTCCTTCACAAGATCAGGCTGATTCAGCAGATCCGATCCTTCCACTGAGTAATTTTGTTTCAATACCGCTGCCAGCGCCTCCGTCCCACCGAGCCAACCACCTAGACTGACAAGTCCCACCAGCTCCTCATCGCGGATTTCTGACATTTTCTTCAGCACGGTTTGTCGCGTCTTATCGAGTTCTTTACGACACACCGACCAGTTTCCCACCCCGGCAGCACTCACGATCGCATTCGCGTGCTGCTCTACCGAGTCCACTACACCCAGCGATGTGGATAAACGCAGAACTTCACGTCCCACCCGTCTCACAGCTTCCTTATCCTGTGCCTGGACCGCGATGAAGCCGTCCGACACAACCAAGCCGAACAACATCGCCGTACGCGAACGATTCGCATCCAACTTGATCTCACGCGCCTTGACCTGCTTCGCCCAATCCTGAGTGCCTAACTTGTCGAGAGAAGCGAAAATCTCCAGAGGAATCGGGATCACTGTCGACTCCACTACCCGTAGATTCGCGTCGCTGAGATCGATGTGCTTCGGAGCCTGCTGGGCTGAAACGGTGGAAAGGAGACCGACTAAAACGAAGGACGAGAAGCAAAGACGAGCATTCATGATTTTCGTTCAAGAAATAAATACATTATAACAGTAATAATATTTTTGAAAAGCTAATATTTTATTACGTTTAATTCCTACAAAGCACGGGCAAAGGCCCCACCATCCACCAGCAGCATCTCTCCTGTAATGTAGCTACCCGCCTCGCTCGCCAGCATCAAGACCGGCCCGGCCAGTTCTCTCGGCTGCCCCCAGCGCTTCAGAGCTGTGCGTTGGGAAAAGACATCCTTCTCAGGTTCGCTCAACAGGCTCAGAGGCATATCGGTGAGGAAAGGCCCTGGGCCGATGGCATTGACCGTAATCCCGTGGGGGCCCAAATCCAGAGCACTCGCCTTAGTTAGACCGATGAGAGCAGCTTTTGACGCAGAATAAGAATTGCGCCCTGGCCTCGACCCAACTCCCAGAACAGAGGAAATATGGATAATGCGCCCCCAGCACTGAGCCTTCATGGCCGGGACTAGAGCGCGACTGATACGCATCCCAGCCGTTACATTGATCTCTAAGGTGCGATCCCATGTCTCATCTTCGATCTCGTCGATAGGCTGAGGCGTATTAACTCCTGCATTATTAACGAAAATATCCACCGTTCCGAACTCCTTTAGCGCATGTGTCGTCAGCGCATCCGATTCCTCTCGCCGTGATAAATCAGCGACGAAAATACGTATATCAGTGCCCGGAACTGTTGCGGTGATTTCGCTGGCTGAGGCCTTCAGCTCATCCTCGTGACGGCTCGCAATTAACACTCTCGCTCCCGCCTCTGCCAGTCCCTGGGTGATAGCCTTCCCCAATCCTCGGTTTCCGCCCGTCACGAGCGCAGTCCGCCCACTGAGATCGAATAAATCACATGACATGGCGTACGATGTACTCAGACACGGATTCCGCAAGTGATCACGATTCCAAAATCAAGCCTCTCCGAAAAGTCTTCGCATTTCGTCCGAAAGATCGCATCTTTTGCGCCGTGTATGAAACCCGTTCTGTTGATCGATCCCTCTGACAACCTCGCTGTCGCTCTGCGCTCCCTTGCGTCAGGAGAAACCGTCGAAGTCGGAGAGTCGTCGATCACGCTCGCCGAAGCGATCCCTCAAAAGCATAAATTCGCCCTGTCGTCGCTCGCCCCTGGTGATCGCGCACGCATGTACGGCGTAACCGTCGGAGTCGTTACACGCCCCATTCCCCAGGGCGGACTGATCTCGACTTCCAATCTGAAGCACGATACTGATGCCTACTCGCGAAAGCGCGGAGACACTCGTTCATGGACTTCCCCATCCATTGATCGCTGGCAGGGTCGGACCTTCGACGGCTACCACCGCTCTGATGGCTCCGTCGGAACAGCGAATCACTGGATCGTCGTCCCCATGGTTTTTTGCGAAACCCGCAATGTCAGCGCGATTCGCACCGCCTTTGAGCGAGCGCTCGGATATGAAAAAACCTCTCATTATCAGCGACTCGCAAATCAACTAGTCGAGGCCTACCGTCAGGGTGCTGATACGGCAAGCCTACTGCAGATTTCCGCCGAGACTCCCTCCTCAGCATCCAGTCCTGTATTCCCCAATATCGACGGAATCCAATTTTTGATTCACACGATGGGTTGCGGAGGAACGCGCAACGATGCCGCCTCACTATGCGGTTTGCTCGCCGGATATATCACCCATCCCAATGTCGCCGGGGCTACCGTCCTCAGCTTGGGTTGTGAAAACGCTCAGCTCGACCTCCTGCATGCGGCGATCAAGGAGAGATCGCCCCACTTTGACAAGCCGCTACTCACGTATCGGCAGCAGAGCTTTCCCAGCGAGCGCGTTCTACTCGACACTGCGATTCGCGAAACCTTCTCAGCCTTAGTAGAGGTGAATCAAATCGAGCGCCGCCCCGCTTCACTCGATCATCTCAGCATAGGAGTCGAATGCGGTGGCAGTGACGGGTTTTCCGGCATCTCAGCGAATCCAGCAGTCGGAGCACTGTCGGATCGAGTCGTCGCGATGGGCGGGAAAATCATTCTCTCAGAATTCCCCGAGCTTTGCGGAGTCGAGCAAGAACTGATCAATCGCTGCGTATCGGACGAAGTCGCCGATAGCTTCGTTCAAATGATCTCTCACTATGCAAAGCTGGCGAAGGTGGTCGGCAGCGATCTCTCGCAAAATCCGAGTCCCGGCAACATCCGCGACGGACTGATCACGGATGCCATCAAGTCCGCCGGTGCCGCGAAGAAAGGAGGAACCTCTCCCGTCGCCGCCGCCATCGACTACCCCGAAGTCGCCACAGAGCCGGGACTAACCCTACTCTGTACCCCCGGAGGCGACGCTGAATGCACAACGGCACTCGCCGCTTCTCATGCAAACATAATTCTATTCACGACGGGACTCGGAACTCCGATGGGAAACCCTGTCTGCCCCGTGATCAAAATCAGTACCAATACCGAACTCGCAGAACGATTGCCCGATCTGATCGATTTCGATGCCGGAGCAATCATCCGAGGACTGTCCACTATTGACGAAACAGGAGAGGACCTGCTCGATCTCGTGATCGAAGTCGCCTCGGGTCGAAAAACAACCAAGGCACAAAGTTTGGGACAAGCGGACTTCCAGCCTTGGAAGCGGGATATATCTCTTTAATCCCAGTCGCTTAGCGGGTGAGCAAGTGTCGCTTTCACTCGGCGTAAGGACGCGAGACACGCAAAGCAGGTGCGAACTCGGAACAGCTACTAGTGAGCGATTTCCGAGCTTCTATACCTCTCGTCCGTCTTCCAATCGAGAAAATCAGCAATGATTTTCATTTTTGCGATTTTTTCTCTTGCACCATTTAATATTTCCGTAGTATTAACCTTCACTGATATCTATTCTCCGATTCCTAAATCCACATTCAACCGCACCGACTCACCGCCATGGCACACATTCTAGTTGTTGACGACGAACCGCTCATTCTCAATCTAATGGCAAAATCCTGCCGCATCCAGGGCCATACGGTCTCAGAAGCAGGCAGCGGCCAAGAAGCACTGAAACAGCTTGATTCATCCAAGCCTGATCTCATGATCGTCGATCTTAATCTCGGCGATATGACGGGGCTAGATGTCATTCGACACTGCAATGAAAAACATGCAGGGACTCGAGTCATCATGGTTACTGGCTTCGGCACCATCGAGTCCGCCGTCGAGGCGATGCGCTTGGGGGCATTCGACTACGTGACCAAGCCGCTTGAACTGGCCGACCTCCAAAAAACGGTTCACTTGGCGCTGAATTCCAGAAAATCCACTTCCTCTGAAGCATCTGCTGAAATGGTCGCTCCTCTCTCGCTCCCCATTCCCGAAGGAATGATCGGAAGCAGCAGTAAAATGCGGGCAATTCAGGCCACGATCAAACGAATCGCCGACAAGGACTCGCCCGTCCTGCTCGAGGGCGAATTTGGCGCGGGCAAGCAAACTGTTGCTCGTAATATTCACAATATCAGCCATCGCTCCCCAGCTCTCTTTAAGACACTCCAGTGCTCCGCACTGCCAGAAGACCTGTTGGAAGCCGAACTATTCGGCAGTCCGAACAGTCGTGCGACGACCCTATTCGCCCGTGCCGCCGGTGGCACTCTGCTTCTGGAAGAAATCAATCTCCTGCCGATGCGCCTACAAAGTAAGCTGGATGCGTATTTGGAGGAAATTTCTACTCGGCGTACGCTCGGTAATCTCCCGCCAGAAATGGATGTTCGCTTCATCGCCTCCTCAGCAGTTCCATTGCAGAAATTGGTCGATGATGGAAACTTCCGCGAAGATCTCTTCTACAAAATTTCTATCATCCCCATTCAGGTCCCGGCCCTGCGTTCTCGCCCTGAAGACATCCTTCCTCTAATCGAACACTTCCTGAAAAGACACGCTGATCGGACGAAGTCGAAGGTATTGGAGGTCGATAAATACGCACTGCGGCTGCTCCAAGGCTACAACTGGCCAGGGAATATCGACGAACTAGAAAACGCGCTAGAGCGTGCCTGCGCCTTTGCGGAAGGCGGGAAGATTCGTCCCATGGATCTGCCTCCGAAAGTCGCGCAAAAAGTGGAGATCACCGACGAAGACGAAAAGACCGTCCATCATATGCCCATCGGCACGCCTCTTTCGGATTATGTCAAAAAGCAGGAAAAGCTCTTCATTCAGGAGACTATCCGTTACAATGACAATTCACCTGCAAAGGCAGCCAGCATGCTCGGCGTCAGCATCGCTACACTCTATCGCAAGCTGAACGTGAAAGTGGACAAGAAGAAGTGAGGCACCTTCACCTTCTGACTCATCGTCGATTAGCGAACGATTCGATGCAATCTAGGGAAACGTCATTCAGTTGACGTTTTCTCTCTTCGCACGCATTCTTTCCGTAAACCATGCCGACGATTTCCGAAGGTTCCCCCGCTACTATCTCCCTCCGTCTGGCGCACGACGCCTATACGGTAATCGTCGATTCCGATATACTCTCTCGGGCGGCCCAATTGACACAGTCATGGACCGAGCTCCCGGCGAAAGCAGCGGCTCTGGTCACGGACTCGAACGTCGCACCGCTCTACGCCGAAGTGGTGCGGACATCTCTTGAATCCGCTGGATTTCGTGTGACGACGATCATCGTCCCAGCGGGTGAAGCATCGAAGAGCATGGCACAGGTCGCTTCGATCTGCGGGCAGATGCTGCGCGCCGGCCTGGATCGGAAGTCCGTCCTCTTCGCCCTCGGTGGTGGCGTAGTGGGCGATCTCGCTGGCTTTGCCGCCGCGATTTTTCAGCGTGGGATTCCCTGCATTCAGATCCCCACGACTATCGTCAGCCAGGTGGACAGCTCGGTCGGCGGA
>JBDHQE010000328.1:0-3061 GCA_039806885.1 Verrucomicrobiales bacterium | reverse complement strand
TTACGGCGATCCAGAGTTCGCGCTCGAGCCGCACTTTGCCTTCAGGAGACCAGATGGCCTTCATGGCGGAGCTGGCGTATCGTTCGGCGAGGATGTTGGGAATCATAAGAGAAAAAGAAATTTGGTGAAAAAGGGGAAAGTCTGATCAGCAGAATGCCGTGGAAATCTAATATCGAAAAGAATGATTACTCGTCGGGATCGGCGATGCTGCGAAGATAGTCGTAGGAATAGATGCCTGAGCTGTGTCCATCGGAAAAGCGGAATTGTACGGCGTAGTTTCCAACAAAGTTCCAGCTCCGGACGGTGACGGCGGAATAATCGCGCCCTTTGGGAATGTAGCCGATTTCCTTCCCCAGTAGATCGCGTTCGCCCGAAGTTTCGGCGCTGGGGGAGAGGGAGCGGAGCCGTCCCATCTGGTGGAAGGTCTCGTGCCCATCTTCCCATTTGATGGCGATATTGTCTCCGATGATCTGAATGTCTTGAATGGCTGTCATGTCCTGCCGTTTTCTGAAAAGTCACGCTTAACACGGTCTGATCATGCGGGCAACAGGGTATGATGCGCGGTATCGGTCGTTTTAGCGCTCAATTTCCCGTGCTGATCTGATAAGCGAGTGCATCGAGAAAGAGGCGATGGGTGATGATGCGACGCGTGAGATCGAATTCGCTGGGTGTCTCGAATGTGTAGCAGTGATCGGAATGATGCTGGAAAAGGTAAATCGACTCTGGCCAGCCTCCACCGAGCTGTTCTTCGATGAATCGATCCACGCCATAATCACGAAAGAGGAGGGCACGGGTGAAGGGGTTCCCGTCGACTTCGGTGGCGGTTTCACGAGGAATCGTGGATTCGCAGGCGGTGAGGAGAGCGTCGCCGTGGCTGCCCCGTAGGGAGAGTTCATAGAGGTAGATGCCAGTGGAATCGTAATCTTCGTGCAGTGTCACGGTGCAGTCGAATCGGCGTCCCTGGAGGAAGTGGTGAAGGGCAGCGATCAGCGGATGGGAGGGATCGTTGAATTGGCGATTCAGATCGATCCCGTGTGCCGCTTCACGATGATTGGCGATCAGACCGACGGGATTCAGGCAGGGGAGAATTACGACAGGATGGGTGCTGAGGAATGGGGGATTTTCTGCCACCCAGTCCAGGAGCGCCCAGACGGGAGCGCACTCATCACCGTGGATGCCGGTACTGATGTATAGTCCACCGCTTTGCCCTGCTTTCGATGCCTCGTTTTCGAAAACGAATACGGGATGATTTTCCGTGGTGCAGAGCACCTGTGAGTGGAGGGAGTGCTCCACTGCCAGGCTCTGCCAGCGCTCGACAAGAAGGGCGTAGTCGTGACCGGAGTGGTTCAGAACAGACATTTTCACCCGATTCTACTTCCAGTCTTCATCGAAGAATCCTGCTTCGACGATACGACCGGGCGAAAGAGCGTCAGGCAGAACGTCGAGTCCGATGACCGCCCAGTCGGGTAGCTTAGGATTCTGGAGCGAGTTCGTACGGTCGTGGCCCTCGCGGAAGGTGAGGCCACTGTTGATGACGATGTAGCGATCTGGAGCCAATGGATTCGGGAAGATGAGAACGGGGACATGAGCATGCCTATCATATGTTTTTCCGTTCATGGTAAAGGTATCCTTTGCCCAAGAGACAGGCAACTTGTCCGCGATACGAGCGAGCACGCGATTGCTCTCTGGATCGCCCCAGAGGATGAGGTTGGCATCACGCAGATCACCTATGGTGATGTCCTTCGCCGCTTTTTCGGGCAAATCACCGCGCATGAGGGCCTGCCAGCGGGAGCGAAAATGCTCGAGTTCGAACTCCGTCCAGCGAGCGGCCAGTGGATCAGCGGGAGCCTGATCAGGTGGCACGACGATGAAGCGTCCCATGAAGGCATCGTCGATGGGACCCTGCAGGCCGGGTCGTTTCCCGCCGGGAGCAGGCTCGCCAGATGCCCAAGTCCCATCGCGGAGGATGAAGGAGGTCTTCACTCCAGCAGAGGGATTGAGTGGCAGCGTTCTTCCGTCGATCTCTAGAGTGGTTCCAGTGAGGTTCTGTCCGGAATCGGGATGGATTTCGAAGGCGGTGATCCCTTTCAGTCGCGCCTGAATCTTTCGCGCCTGGGGATCCCAAGTTATTTCGCTGGAGGTATTCACCCAGTGCTTTTCGAGTCGCGTGAGCTGAAGCCAGTCGTATTTTCCGTAACGGAGGGTGGGAGTCGACCAGTGAATCGTCGATGCGGGGCGTTGTCGACCGCGCTGCCAGACTTCGTCCAGCCATTTGCGAATCTCCTCGACCCCCTCTTTCGTGTAACGATGTTCCGTGTCTGGAGCGATGACGTGCTGCATGGTGTAGCCGATGTCAGCCAAGGCTTTGGCCATGGAGTCAGCAGCGAGTTTCTGACGATCCTTTTCACCGGAATAGGCGAGTAGAGGACCGTTCAGGAAATTGGGAGCGTAAGGCGGCACATCGTAGAGTTGCCAGAGTGTTTGCTCATACTCCGGCGGGTATTGGGCAGGTGTCAGATTGTTATATACCTTGGTATCGATGAATCCAGCTCCGGTGTGGACTCCGCAGAACTGATCTCGGTAGTGGGCTCCGATGTGCCATGCACCGGCCCCACCCATGGAGAATCCAGCGAGCACGATGCGATCACGGTCGATAGGATAGTCAGCGGCGAGAGCGTCGATGGCTTCGAAAACGTCGATTTCACCCGCGTGCTTCCAGCCGACGCACTGGCGACCGAAGGGGTGCAGGACGATGGCCTGCTGCTGATCGGCAAAGAAACCGCCGAGCGCCTGACTTTTCACCCGACATCGGTCGAGGAAGTGAATGTCAGTAGATTTATCACCACGCCCGTGAAGCCAAACGAGCACGGGAACAGGTTTGGAAAGGTCGAGGTTCTCAGGGATTTCCAGACCGAAAGGCTGGAAGGAATCGTCGATGCGAGAACGATAGCCGCGCACGATGAGACCGCGATCCGTCAACCAAGAGAGTTTAGTGTTTTTGCCAGGTTTTTCCAGCGTTCGCATGCGCTCCTCGGCGAGATCGAGAAGGGAGCTGGCACGA
>JBDHQE010000046.1:0-19492 GCA_039806885.1 Verrucomicrobiales bacterium | reverse complement strand
TGATTACGTCAACTGGTGTGACCGCAGCAGGCGAGCGAATGACTCAGACGCAGGAACTACGTTTCGAGGACAATGAGAATACCATCCTCTGGAATTCTACGCATCGCTTTCTCGATGGAGCGCCTCAACCAGATCTCAATCTCCGTATGGTGCGCCGCCCCCCCGCTCCCACCTTCCCTCTGGATCATCCAGTAGCAGAGAAAAAATCCAAATCTGCCGAATAAACACCTCCTTTCGTTCGTCTTGATTTATGACTATGAAGACTTCTTTCTTTTCCGTTTTGGCTCTAGCAGTGGCACTGACCTGCTCTGAGCTACCGATGCCCGTTTCTGCCCAGGGCGGTCTCGCGAAACAGGCAGAGGCAAAACGTCGTCAGGCTCAGGCTGAGGCAGCACGTCGCGCCGCTGCGATGCGATCGAACCCAAAGGTACCGTCTGCACGTCCGAGCGCTCCCGCCCATCCCGCGCCAGTTCAGCGAAATCCGATGACCAGTTCTCGGCCTCAACCATCGTCGCAAAAACCCGTTGCAAAACCGAATCCAGCGCGTCCTTCTGGTGGTCTGGGTAGGCCAGCCACTTCTCCGACTCTTCCCAAGCGTCCCACTCCTCCGACAAAGCCTGCTAGCCCAGCCGTTCAGCCTGCGAAGCCAGCAGTGCCGACGAAGCCTAGCGCACCTGCGCTCACGCCATCTCGGCCTGCCATCCCATCAAAGCCAACGCCCCCTCCTTCTTCGAACCTTGTCTCACCGGCTAGACCCGTGGCACCCCCTGTTACTCGACCAGCCGTCCAGCCTGCGAAACCAGTAGTGCCGACGAAGCCTAGCGCACCTGCGCTCACGCCATCTCGGCCTGCCGCCCCATCAAAACCAACGCCTCCTCCTTCTTCGAACCTTGTCTCACCGGCTAGACCAGTAGCTCCATCTGTTGCTCGACCAGCCGTTCAGCCTTCGAAGCCAGCCGTCCGCCCTCCAGCACGGCCTACGATCCCGTCGAAGCCTACGGTCCCGAGTGGACTCGCTCCCAAAGTGCTCCCCAAAGCTCCGACGAAGCCGAAGTTCGTACCGGGCAAGGTCACTTACCCATCGAAAGTCACGCGTCCAACTCCCAAAGCGGCTCCCCCATCCAAACACCCTTCACATTTCGTGAATCGTCAGGCTCCACGCTCGCTCAGTCAGGTGATTTCCAATAATCATCGCACGACGAATATTTCCAATGTGTCAACCGTGACAAATGTTTCCAAAGTCACCAACGTGACGAATATCAACAATGTGAACAGCCCTCGGATTACAACGGTCACTCCCAATCCGTACGTAAATCGTAACTGGGGGAATCAATGGCTCAACAACAGAGATGGCGTCTGGAATACTGGTCGAACCATCGGACATCGACCAATCGTCATTCAACCGAACTTTCAGCGCTCGATGAATTATGCCTATCGTCCCGCCTCTTGGGGTGGACGGCCTTGGTGGGCGAGTTCTTCTTATCACAATTGGCACTACGGCAGTTGGAATTACGGATGGAATCAAAGTTGGCAGAATTATCACCGTCCGGTTCGAGTTTATCCAGGATACTCCTCCGGATATTTACCCGGCTATGACCAGGGCTATCGCGACGGTCGCGCCTCCGCGGCTTGGGGCATGACTGCTTGGTCTCTCGGTAGCCTCATCTACCAAATGGGATACAACAGCTATCGCAATCCATACACAGCCCCTCCGGTTCAGACGCGGACGACGGTAATCAATTATACCCAGCCCATCTCCGTCGTGGCAGCGAAAGAGACGCCATCTTCCGAAGGACTCTCCCAGACGAACGAGGAAAAGTCGTCAGCAGCCATCGCACGAGCAAGAGAGGACTTTCGCAGGAGCGATTATCTGTCGGCTCTTAAGGCGACTGATGAGTCCATCTCCTATACTCCCGATGACTCGACTCTGCATGAGTTTCGTGCCTTGTGCCTCTTCGCGCTTGGACGCTACGGAGATGCTGCTGGAGTCCTAAACCCGCTACTGGCATCTGGTCCAGGCTGGGATTGGGCGACGATGGCCAGCCTGTATTCTGATGTTGAGGTCTATACCACACAACTACGAAAGCTCGAAGCCTATGTGGCCGGAACACCAGATGCCGCGGATGCTGCGTTTCTGCTCGGATACCACTACATGGTGGAGGGATATCTCACAGAAGCCTGGGCTATGTTTGATCGAGTTACGACGCTTCAGCCTGCCGACACGGTCGCCGTGCAATTGCGAAATCTTGCCCAAAGCTCTGCGCCTGATCAGGAGGAAACGCTCACAGGCACTCCTGAACCTTTGGAAGACAAGGCGACAACAAAGGAAGATGTGACTGTCGAGCCGATTGACCCCACCGACATCCAAGGCACTTGGAAAGGAGCTTCTGCCGATGGAAAATCGATCACACTCGCTCTCGGCGAAGATGGGAAGTTCTCATGGGCTTATGAAGGTTCCGCCGATGGCAAAGTTCTCTCAGGAGACTGGTCGATAGACGAAGAGGGTCGTCTCGTTCTAGAAGCGGAAGATGTGCAAATCGTTGCAGATGTTTCACTGGACGACGATACGCTTCACTTCATCCTTTCCGGTGGTCCCGTTGGTGATCCTGGACTGGAGTTTAAGAAATCCTAAGTGCGGTTCTTCTTTTCCCCTATTTCTCCTGCGCAATCACCAGATGACTCATCGGGTTCCGAGTAGTCATCTGGCTGCTTGTCCCGAGTATTGAATCGGCCCGCAACGATGCGGTCAGCAGAAAACTTGGATCCGGAGTAGCGCAGGGTTCCGGGGTAGCGAAAGATAAAGCGACCTTCACTCAGCGATCAAACTGAGCGTCGAAGACGATATTCGATGGGGGGAAATCGAGACGCCGGACGAACGCAGCGGATTCGGTCGCACCGGCGATGCGATCCATGCCTCCGTCTTCCCACTCTACGGATAGCGGACCGGTGTAGCCGATGTCGTTCAGTGCGCGAATAATCGGCTCGAATTGAATTTTCCCTCGCCCAACCGACTTAAAGTCCCAGTAACGCTTGCGATTGTGAAAATCGACGTGTCCGCCGAAGACTCCGGCCTCGGTAGGACGGTCTGACCATCCGACATCCTTCATGTGGACATGGAAAATGCGATCTGCGAAGCGATAGAGGAACTCGACGTAATCGACACCCTGATAGCCGAAGTGACTGGGATCGTAGTTGAAACCGAAGGCCGGATGATGATCCAGAGCCTCCAAAGCACGCTCAGCCGAGGCGATGTCGAAGGCGATCTCCGTCGGATGAGCCTCTAGAGCGAACTTGACTCCGTTCTCTTGGAATACATCGAGAATGGGACCGAATCGGTCGGCAAAATCGCGAAATCCGGCATCGATCTGACCGGGCAAAACAGGCGGGAAGGAATAGATCAAGTGCCAAATGGAAGAACCCGTGAACCCATTAACCACACTCACCCCGAACTCTTTAGCTGCACGGGCCGTCTTTTTCAATTCTTCGGCAGCACGCTGGCGCACACCTTCCGGATCGCCATCCCCCCACACGTAATCGGGAACGACCTGCTTGTGACGTGCATCGATATTATCACAAACAGCCTGCCCAGCGAGATGGTTAGAAATAGCGAAGCACTTCATGTCGTGCTTCGCGAGTAGTTCGCGCTTTGCCTGAGAATAAGCTGCATTGGCTTTGGCAACTTCGAAGTGATCGCCCCAGCAGGCGAGTTCCACTCCATCGTAGCCCATTTCCTTCGCCCTTTGAATGATGGTTTCGCAATCGAGATCAGCCCACTGGCCGGTGAAAAGTGTGACAGGTCTGCCCATGATGTTTCTTTCAGATAATTATTCGCTATGCGGTAAATGATTTGTAGAGCGATCCTCGGATCGCTTCAAGAAAGAAAGCCACAATCTTTGCGCCATCTCGGACAGAAAGAGGCGAAAACGCCTTTTCGTCACAGATGCCTCCTCACGATGCGTTGATCTCAGTCAAGACACCTGGATCACGCACATCCACCCAGTCTCCCGGGAGTTCCACTGCTTCGATCCTGAGTCCGTCACGGGCCTGCGCGGCGATCGCATCCGTTAGTTCGTATTCATTACGCGGAGAAAGAGTCAGGCGAGCCGTATAGTCGAAGATGCGTGGAGAGAACTGATAAATTCCGGCATTGTAGTAGGGACTCGTAGGCTGACCCTCGGCGGGCTTTTCGATCAGATCTGTCACCAGTCCATTCTCGATAAAAACTGCTCCTCCTTTCCGCACGTCTTCGTTGATGCGCACGGAGAGCTTGCCCTCCGTGTCATCGGAGAAGCTCGTGAGCAGTGCATACGACGACTCGGGCACGAGAATATCGCCATAGGAGAGGAGGAATCGGTCCTTGCCAGCGAATTCTTTCGCCAACTCGACCACGCGCCCCGTTCCGTCCTGAACTTTCTGCTCTACGTATTCGATCTCACAGCCATAGGCTTTTCCATCACTAAAGGCATCCATGATGACCTCCTTCTTCCAGCCTACGACGATGAGGATGCGCTCGATTCCATTGGCCACGAGACCGCTCACGATAATCTCTAGAATGGGTTTCCCATGCACCAGCACCATCGGCTTCGGTACGTCATCGGTGAGATGTCCCATTCGGGTGCCTCGACCTGCGGCGAGAATCACTGCTTTTTTGATTTGTCCCATTGAATACGAATCGATAAAAAGGGTTAAAATAAATCGGCTCTCGTATAAACGATCTTAGAACAGGCGTCCGACGAAAGCCGCCAGCCTGTCCATTGCGATCTCAATTTTGTCATACGCAGTGGCATAACAAGCACGAACGCAGCCTTCGCCAGCGCTGCCGAAAGCATTGCCGGGAACAACCGCCACATTCTCTTCCTGCAGGAGACGCAGAGCGAATTCCTTGCTGCTGAGTCCGAACTTTCGCACGTCAGGAAACATGTAAAAGGCACCGCCGGGAGCAAAGCAGGGCAGTCCCATCTCAGCGAATCGCTTCAGCATCAGATTGCGCCGCTGGGCATAGGCGCGACGCATGCGCTCGATCTCGGGAGCGCCGTTGCGAAGTGCCTCAGTCGCAGCCTGCTGACTCATGATGGAGGCACAGAGCATCGAATACTGGTGAATTTTCATCATCGCCTCGGTCAGTACGGCGGGAGCACAGGAGTAGCCTAAGCGGAAACCTGTCATTGCGAAAGCCTTGGAGAATCCGTGTAGAAGAACAGTGCGCTCCTTCATTCCCGGCAGACTGGCGATTGATGTATGATGGCCAGGCGACATGCCATCCTCTCCGCCGTAGAGGAGCTCGCAATAGATCTCATCACTGACTACGATCAGGTCGTAACGAATGGCGAGAGCTGCGATTTTCTCCAATTCTTCGAGTGGCTCGACGGCTCCGGTGGGATTGGTGGGAAAGTTCAGCAAAATCGCCCGGGTCTTGTCCGTAATGGTGGCCTCAACATCCTCGGCCCGCAGCACGAAATTATCCTCCACCCGAGTCTGAACCGGCACAGCGACGCCGTGGGCGAGCACGACGCTCGGATTGTAGCTGACATAGCAGGGTTCGTGATAAATCACCTCATCGCCGGGATTCAGTAGAGCGCGGAAGACCAGATCGAGCGCTTCCGACACGCCGACGGTAACGAGAATTTCGTTCGCGGGATCGTAGTTCACTTTGAACAGGCCCTTTACGTAGTGCGCGATTTCCTGCCGTAGGGAAAGCAGTCCGAGATTCGAGGTGTAGCTGGTCTGCCCTTTCTCCAAAGAATAAATCGCCGCCTCACGGATGTGCCAAGGAGTGGAAAAATCCGGTTCGCCGACACCGAGAGAAATTACGTCGTCCCGACCGACGACCAGTTCGAAAAAGTCGCGAATGCCGGAACGTGGAATGCTCCGCACATGATGAGCGATGCGGTCTTGTAGAGGTTTCATAGAAGAAGGAGATCGAGACTGCGGAGAAATCTGATATTTCGGGTCTCGCTAAATCAGCAAAATTTGGGAAGGATGAAACAGATGAAAAGGCACTGTGAGAGGAGCTCTCTTTCTGAAAAAAGCGATCAGCTCACGGACTGACGACTAATCGCTCGTTATTCTCCCCTTCCCCGGCGGAGAAACCGCTTTGCTTATACACCTTCAGTTGGAAATGGGTGGCGGTGGAAAGCACGCCGTCTAGGGTGCTGAGTTTCTCACTGACGAAGCGCGCCACTTCGCGCAGGTCTTCACCTTCCACCCGCACCGCCAGATCGAAACCGCCGCTCATCAGATAGCAACTCGAGACCTGATCGAATCGAGCAATGCGCCGGGCGAGTCGATCGAATCCACCATCGCGCTCGGGAGTCAGCCTGACCTCGATCCAGGCGGACACATGACCGCGCTCTGCGCGCTCCGGATCGACTACAGCGTGATAGCCCAGAATGGTGCCGTTTTTTTCCAGTTCTGTGATCGCAGCACTCACTTCCTCCTCACTTCGTCCCAATCTCTCCGCGAGTTGAGTAGGGGTGAGTCGAGCGTCTTTCTGTAGGATTTTTACTAATGCGTCCATCGTGATCAAAATACATTCAGCGGAATCACGTCGTCGTCTCCAAAGTGGATTCCTACAGACTTGGCCGCTGCTACGATTTCACCTTCCGGATCCACCAGCTTCAGCTTCCGCACGGCATCCTCGATTAACACGGATCCGACGTGATATTGGCGATAGCTCACCATACGTCCAAAACGCTTCTCTGCTATCAAGTTTATTGCCTCCACTCCAAATCGCGTCCCCAGAACGCGATCCAGACAGGTGGGACTCCCCCCTCTCTGGAGATGCCCCAGTCGAGTGCAGCGTGTCTCTTTGCCTGTCAGTTCCGATAGCTTCTCCGCCACCACGTCTCCGATACCGCCGAGGCGGATTTCCCCACCCTCTCGCGCCGCTCCCATCTGCTGTCCGCCGATAGGTTTCGCTCCTTCAGCTACGACGACGAGAGAACTATGGAATCCGAAGCGCTCGCGAGCGCGGATCGCATCGGCGATTTTTTCATAGGAAAACGGAATCTCAGGAATCAGAATGCAACTCGCCCCGCCCGCCATTCCTCCATAAAGAGCGATCCATCCGGCATGGCGTCCCATGACCTCCAGCACCATCACACGCCGGTGACTGTCGGCTGTCGTATGAAGGCGGTCGAGCGAATCCGTCACCACCTGCACAGCAGAGTCGAATCCAAAGGTCGTCGCAGTGGCGTCGAGGTCATTATCAATCGTCTTAGGCACCCCCACGACAGGAAACCCTTCCTGCTGGAATTGCAGGGCGGTCGTCAGCGTTCCGTCGCCGCCGACACAAATCAGTGCCGAGACTCCCAGCTTTCTCAGCGTGCGAAAGGCGTCGTCCATTAGCTCGACAGGGATCTTTCTCACGCCTCCCTCTCCAACTTTTCCCGCGAAATGACCTTTATTGGATGTGCCCAGAATGGTGCCCCCGAGTTTCAGAATTCCCTCCGTCTTCCTGAGCAATAGCTTCTTGTAATCACCAGGAGCAAGCAGGCCCTCAAAGCCGTCACGAAAGCCGAGAACCTCCCAGCCCAAGCGCGTCGCCGCCCCCACGACGCCGTGGGTGACCGCATTCAGACCGGGACAATCCCCTCCTCCATTAAGCAATCCAATTCTCATAAAAGCGAGAAAGAGACGCCCTTTCTGCCTGTCCGCAAGTAGCAATTCCTCATCAGAGAACAGAATCGAAATCCTATCAAAGTTTCGGACTCGTGCGGTTGAGCAATAAAACAGCTTCTCGAAAGCGATCTTCGACACCGAGCAGAACGACGATGAGGCGGCGAGATGCTTGTGTCTCGGAAGTCGGATCACCCGAGGCCGACAGGACGAGGCAGGCCCCTGCTTTTCGAGTCGTTCCAGTCTTCATTCCATCAATTCCGCGAGAACCGACAAGCTCGTTCGTGTTCTGCAGAGTTACTTGAATCGCCTTTCCTCCCCGAAAAATCGTCACGACCTGAGTCTTCTCCCGACAATAGCGATGAAAGTTCTCCAGACGGTCGGCAAAGCACGCGAGCTTCGCGACATCCGCTGCCGTGGAGACACCCGAGCGCTCTCCTGCGTCGAGTCCGTGTGGATTAACGAAATGCGTCTGTGTCATCCCCAGTCGCTTCGCTAGATCGTTCATCTGATCCACGAAAGCAGATACTCCATCGGCAGCATTCGGTGCCAGAGCCTTTCCTACTGCTTCGGCGATCACTAGGGCCGAGCGATTATCAGAGGCCATGAGGGCGGCATACAAAGCCGTATCAAGGCTAAGTTCGTCTCCTTTCAGCAATCCCAGAGGATTCGCTCCATCCGGCATCGCTGCTTCGGGAACTTTCATCCTCCACTTCTCGGCGATCACTCCCTGAGAAGCAGCCCACTCGAGAGCGATCACGGCAGTGGCGATTTTCGTCAGGCTCGCAATCTGTCGCGGCTCATCCTCCGCCTTCGATTCAAGCACTCGACCACTCTGCGCATCGACGACGATGAACGACTCCCCGCGCATAGCACCCGTGGTCGTCAAAAAAAATGCGAATGCGAGGAGAAATCTCATAGTCCTGATAAAATTAAATGAACTTAATTATCAATCAACACCTATAAATACTGTTCGGCACCACTTTCCAATCACCTGCGACAGCAGATGAGAGTTCGATTCATTCGCATCGAGAACCCGATGCCCTTCACCCGAAAGCACGTACAACTGAACGTGTTCAAAAACGTTTGTCATTTCCCTTCCCAAGCTTAAAAAACGAGAATCCTTCTCACCAACAATCCATAAGACAGGACGCCGAAAGGCAACGAGCGCTTCTCGTAGATTCTCTTGGCACCCCAGCGACCAGTTCTCGAAGGCAGAGGCGATGTGCTCTCGGTTCGACTCTAGAGCGAGTTGTCGCTGAAATAGTGCGGGACTCGGCGGTCCGAGGACTCCTTGCGCGTTCCAGAGAGCAAGAAACCGTTCCCATTCCCACGATCTCGCTCGCTCTGCCCAGATTTGATCTGTCGCTCTGCGTTCTCGTCGTGCTTCCGCATCCATCAATCCGGGGTGTGCAGCCAGTAGGATCGCACCGCTCCAGCGATCCGGATGCCGAGCTAATGCGTGCAAGGCGATCCGTCCGCCCATCGAATAGCCCGCCAGAATGGGTGCTCGGAAGTCTCGTGATAATTCTCCAGCCACAGCATCGGCCATCTCCACTAGACTGTTTCCCGTATGAGGCCACAGATTAAGTGCTCGCCCTGCCTGAAGATCAATGCCGCTCCAGTCCTCCACACTTCCTAGATTCCCATGAAGAGCGACAATCCCGTCTAGCGGAAAACTATGGGGAGCACAGCTCATCGCGACTGCTCCGACTCCCAGGCTCTCCAGAACTGCTCGGTGGCCGCATTGTCCGGCAATACTTCGATGACGACCGTAGCTGGCAGATCGCTCGGAAACGGCTCTCCGGCCTTCCAGGATCGATATTCGATTCCCCACATCGCAGCCCAGTGAACAAAGCGCCGAGTATGATGATTCTCAGCGATCTGTCGCTCTTCGGAAGTCAGATTCAACATCGCCGGAAGTCGCGTAAAAATACGTCCTCCCTCGTTGTTGATCACAACAATTCGACGATTTCCACATTTGAGCTGATCGAGGAAACTCGGAGCGTTCAGATCATAAAAAGCCGTTAGGTCTCCAAAGATCCCCCATGCTTCTTCTTCTCCTTCAGAAAGGCCTAGGAAAGTAGCGATTTGTCCGTCGATACCGTTTGCCCCGCGACTGGCAAAACAGCGAGGATGAGGAGGATGGTCCACTGCCGAGAGGTTCCACTCGCGGATGGGCAGGCTATTCCCGAGGAAAATCAAAGCATCTTGGGGAATCCTCCGAGATAGCTCTCGCACGAGCGCTGGCTCGGAGTCCGGATGCGAGGAGAAAATCCCTTCTGTATCAGGATTCCTTTCTCCTGTCCTTTCTCCTATCGAAACGCCGTATTCTCGATTCAAGCGATCAATATCAGAGAATACAAAATCTGGCAGATCTTCGCGTACCGTCAGGATCGAATCTCGTGCGAGTCCGGTAAAGGGGCGATGAGAAATGGATAGAATCCAGGTATTCTCCGCTTTGCCTCCGATTTCTAGATCACGCCACAGGCGCAGACTGGGAACACCTCCAATGCGGATCAGACGTTGAGGCACCTTCGGCTCACCCCGGATCAGGCGATCTAGAAAATTCGGATCCTCACGCAGTCCACTCGTCGCTTCGGCCCAGACCGGAATTTTCAATGAGGTAACAAATGCGCTGACTGTCTCGCGCCAAGATTCCGGTAGCTCTCCCAGCACGATGAGCGAGTCTTCCCCGCTCCCACAGAACACTGAAAGACTTTTCCAGAAGTCTGGCGTATTCTTTAAACCCTCTACCTCCTGAGCCGAACTTGTGGGAATCCTCTCTCGCTCCCAGTTCAATACCCTATCCTCGCGCTGAGGCTCGGTTAGACAGACATTGAGATGGAGTGGTGAGCGCCGATCCCAACCGTCTCGTCTCAGATTCTGCAAATCGTCTGGAGTCGCCAGATCGTGAGTCTGCGCATACACTCCGAAAATTCCGCTCTGTTCAATCGCTTGCGGAGCACCGCTGCCGCGATAGGAGCGCGGCCGATCTGCGCTGACCACGATCAGCGGGATTCCGCTGTAATAGGCTTCAATCACGGCCGGAAGCAGCTCGCCCACCGCTGTCCCCGATGTGGTCACGATCGCAGCAGGTAGCCCCTCTTTTTTTGCGATTCCAAGTGCGAAAAAAGAGGCGGTACGCTCGTCGAAATGATGATCGCAACGCCAGGGACTGATCTTTTCTCCCCCCAACATCGATGCCACGAGAGGCGCATTCCGCGCTCCAGCGCAAATCACGACCGCGTGGGTGTCGAGACCCGCCAGTAGTCCGAGCACTTGAGCGGACAGGCGAGCATTCGGAGTTATGTCCTCATCCACTGACATCTGATGATCATACACCTAAAAGCGATTTTACAGAATTCCTTTTCAGTGCCAGTTCTCGCCATTCCCGATCAAATCGGCTGCCTTCCACCAATCCGACGCCACTGGGCAGAGAGACCTCACGTCCGCACCAAGATACGTTACGGATCGCGACGATCGCCGTGAATCGGCCCTGGTGATAAGCTCCGAAGGGAGCGCCAAACTCGGCGGGCACGCGCAGTCGATGGCGGTATTCCAGCAACTGGCGAAGCGCCCCCTCGCCTCGAGGACTTGCCCCTAGAGCGGGTGTCGGGTGGAGCCTCCGGATGAGCTGATCGTAGTCCGGCACATCATTCAGACGAACCCGCAGACGAGTAAGAAAGTGGACGATAGAGCCGAGATCTAGAACCTCACGCTCCCCGCGCTCAACCGTCCCGATGGGTGAGAGCAACTCCTCCAGATAATCCGCTACCACTTCGTGTTCCCGAATCTCCTTCGGATCAGATGGAAATGCTCCCATCTCATGGCGTGGAGCTGTACTCGCCAGTGCCATCGTCTCCAGCACCCCATCTCGAACAGAAAATAGCAGCTCCGGAGTGGCCCCGACAAGCCCACGCTCTCCTTCTCGCCAGCCGTACGCTCGCAGAGACTCGGGAGCGGCACCGACCGCCTTCACCAGCGCTGCAGGTTCCCCACGATGAAGCACGCCCCGCTCGGTCAGCACCGGCACGGATTTCTTCAGACGTCCTTCGCGGATGCGAGTCAGGATTTCATCAAACACCGTGCGGACATCGTCATCTCCCAAGCCCGCCCACGCAATCTCTGGTAGAGCGGTCGAACCGTTCGTAGGAAGTAGGCAGCCTAAGTCATCAGTCTCGAAAACCCGCGAGGGCAGAATCCAAGGCGTCGTCGAACTGAGTTCAAAGTCGTTTCGATAAAACAGGCTCGCCCCGTCTCTCGGCGGTGACGCGAGCATACGAAACGGCCCCGAGCCACATAAATAATGCCTCGGGTGCAGTTGAATAAAAATGAAATCCTCCGCACTTCCGCTCATGAGAGCCTATTCCCCTTCTCTACTTGCGGATGGCCTCTCATGCAACCGGGAGAGATTGCAATTTCTCTCTCTGTCGCTGAGTTTTCTCTGGTGGTTTCATGTGACATTTGTTGAATCCTGAGCTACTAAACCCTTCACTTAACCCTGTCTAATCGCCGATCCAACAGGGTTGAGTGGCAAGGTTTTGTTCCATTCCCCATTCTTTTCGCATTTGCCCCAATGTTCCGCTTTTTGCACACTGCTGACCTGCATCTCGACAGCCCGCTGCGGGGGCTGGCTGCTCGGGAGGATGTAGGGTCACAGGTTTTGCTCGGAGCCAGTCGCAAAGCGTTCGAGAATCTCATCAGCCTCGCCATTTCAGAGAAAGTAGATTTTCTTGTCATCGCTGGTGATGTCTATGATGGCGATTGGAAAGGATACGAGACAGGACTGTTCTTCGTGCGAGGCATGGCGCGTCTTTTGCGGGCCGGAATTCCCGTATATCTCATCTCCGGGAATCACGATGCGGCCTCTGTCATTACGAAAACGCTGGCTCTCCCGGAAAATGTGACCGTTTTCTCCAGTCGATCCCCCAGCACATATACGCTGGATCGCTGGCCCGTCGCCATCCACGGGATGAGCTTCCCCAGACGAGCTGTAGATGAAAACCTAGTCCCCAAATACCCGGCACCCGTGGATGAAAAATTCAATATCGGTCTGCTTCATACCAGTCTGGCCGGGCGCGAGGGACACGACACCTACGCGCCTTGCAGCGTGGACGACCTAGTGAGCAAGGGCTACCACTATTGGGCGCTCGGCCACATCCACCAGCCCGAGATCGTCCATGAGGCTCCTTGGATCGTCTATCCCGGCAATATCCAGGGTCGCCACAGCCGCGAGACTGGCCCGCGAGGCTGTCGCATCGTGACTGTGGACGACGATCTCGCGGTCACCGACTGCACCTGGCACTCGCTCGACATCGCCCGTTGGGAGGTGCTGACGATTGACGCGGCTGGCCTAGACGCACGCGAGGCTCTCTATGATCGCATTCGCTCTTCTGTGAACAACGCGATCGACGAAGCCGACGAGCGACTCCTCGCTCTGCGTCTCGTGATCAGTGGAGTAACGGCTCTACACGGGACGCTGCTGAGCCATCAGGATCAGTTTGAAGCCGAGGTTCAGGCCATCCTAGAGAGCTTCGGGAGTGAGCTAGTATGGTTGGAGAAAATTCGACTCAAGACGCGTCCTCTCATCGACTTGAAGGAACTCGCCGAAAGCGACGAACTGACGCGCATCGTTCTGGAGGCGAAGCCTGAAAATACATCCGGCATCGGCGACTCCGAGATGATTTCCTCTTTGCTCAAAGAGCTTCCTTCCTCTCTTCGCTCCGAGCTGCAGGAAGACTGGAATGGAAGTGCCCAGACCGCGATCTACGAGGATGCTCAGGCGATCATTCTGGATCGACTCCGGACGAAAGGAGGAGAATCATGAGATTTCGTCGTCTCCACATCCCCGCCTACGGAAAGTTCACGGACTTCTCCATTTCCTTTCCCAAAGGCGAGAGCGATTTCCAACTCATCTACGGAGCGAATGAGGCAGGAAAAAGCACTCTCCTCCAGGCGATTCACGACTTTCTTTTTGGAATCCATGCTCGCAGCACTGCGAACTTCCTTCACGATTACAACGAACTCCGAATCGAAGCTGAACTGGAGGACGCCAAAGGACAGAGCCATACTTTCCGACGGCGCAAGGGGAACAAAGATACCCTGCTCGATGCGTCTGAGTCACCGGTTCCTGAACTCCTTCTGCGCGAGATCCTCGGGGTCGTCAGCGAATCCTACTTCACCAGCATGTTCGGCATGGGATCGGAGGAATTGCGTGCGGGAGCTAACGATCTGCTGAGCGTCAAAGGCGATCTGGGGGGCGCACTGTTCTCCGCTCGACTCGGCGGGACTCCAGTCGACCGGGTGATCGAGGCACTCAAAACCGAAGCAGATGCCTTGTTTTCCGGACGCAGCCGAGGCAGAATCCGCGAGGCGATTAAGCGATATAAGGACCACCTGAAAGCGAAAAAGGAGGCACTGATCGATCCGGAGAAATGGAGGGAAGTGGTACAAGCGCTCGCCGAAGAAACCCGGCAACTGGACGCGCTCAAGGCTGAGATTCGGACCAAGCAGCGCCGACGAAACTGGCTCGAACTCTGTCGCAGTACCCGCTCTCTGGTGAGTGAGTGGAAGGATTCCACTAGCCAACTGACAGAACTCGCCCATCTGCCAGAGCTGGCATCAGGTTTCACGGCGGAAACGCGCGAAACACAGAAGAATCTGATCGCCACCGAGCGAGAACTTCAACAGATCGAATCCCATTTGAGCCGCCTGCAGGAAGAGAGTTCCACTCTCGTTCTGCGACCCGAGCTCCTTGAAGCGCAGGCACGGATCAGCGATCTCCACGCTCGGCTGGGTGGCTACCAGAAGGACTTGCAGGAAAGTCAAAAGCTGACAACTCAGACAGAGTTACAGAGGAAAGAAATTCAGTCGAGATGTGGCGAACTCGACCTTCACGTCCCGCTGGAGGAACTCGAATCCGCGAAGCTTTCCCACGCACAATTTCTCGAAACCACTCGTCTAGCCGGTGATTTCGAAGCGGCACAGAAGGCGGTCGGAGACTTGGAGGCGAAAATCGAGAAAGCACAAGGCGATCTCGAGCGGCTCGCGGAGAGCAGCCTCGAATCTGACCCGGCACGACTGGACCGATTGAAGTGGCTTCTCGATCTGGCAACTGAGAAAAAGGGGATCGCCACGAATCTGCCGGAATTGGAGTCTGGGCTGAGGTCGCTCGAACGAAAAGTCCGCAGAGGACAGGCCCAGCTTTCCGGTGCTCCAGAGAGTCCCGAGACCACCAGTCTGCTTCCCGTACCGGAAAAGGCGAGGATTCAGCAGTTTCAGAAGCAGTTTGAAGATCTGAATCACCAGAAAACCGGAATCGAACTGGCCATCACCGAACTCCGCAAGGAAATCCGTGCGGTCGAGGTCGCGATCGAAACAATCGACCGTCAGGGAGAAATTCCGACGCTCGAGGACCTAGAAGCCAGTCGTCAGAGACGGAACGCGCTTTGGCATAGGGTTCTGGACGCTTGGAAACAGAGGAAAGAGAACATTGCCACCGAGGAAGGAATTCCGCTCGACATCGCCTATCCCGACTCCGTCGATGCCGCCGATGAGATCGCAGACCGGCTCCGAAGTCATGCGAACCTAGTGGCGCAGAAAGAAGAATCGCTGAGCAGGCGGAGCTTCTTGCAGCAAAAGCTCGAAGACGAGAACCAGCGACTCGCTCAAGTCGCCGAGCAAATTCAAGCGCTCGAAAAAGCTTGGCGCGATGCCTGGCAGACTTGCCATCTCACCCCCTCCTCACCCGCCGCCATGATCGAATGGCGCACGAGTTGGGAAGAATTCTGCCGCGATTGGGAGACGCTCCAGAATCAGCGGGATCGCCTAGAGAGTCAGCGGGCGGAAGTCCAAGGAATCTCGAAAGACCTCGCCAAAGCACTCGGCAGTCAGAGCGAAGATTTTCCCCAACTCCTGAGCGAAGCCCAGCACCTGCGCAAGCAGCTCGACGAGGCCCGAACACGAGAAAACACTCGTCTCGACAGACTGAAAGAGAAGGAATTCGAACTCGAAGAAAGCCAGAAGCATCTTCCGGAAAAGAAAGCCGCTTTCGAAACGGCGAAAGCCGAATGGCAATCTCAGGCGCGACGCTGTTCTCTCCCTCCGGAGATCGCTCCCTCCAGCAGTATCGAGATATTGCAGGCGCGAAAGGAGCTTTTCATTGCGCTTAAGACCTGGCGCGAGAATCTCTCGAAGCTGGAGGAGCTTCGGAAAAATATCGCTTCTTACCAGCAAGAGGGAATCCATCTCGCGCATTCTCTCTTGGGGATGGACGAGACGGAAATTTTGCTTTGCGAAAGCGCTCTCTCCACCGCTCTGAACGCTGCCAAACAATCGGAATCGGATCGACAAAACTACGAAAGGCAAATCCGGGACTACCGCTTCCAGCTCGAAGAAATCAACCGCAGAAGAGAGCACATCAAAACCGATCTCGACAGGCAATACGCCGCCGCCGGACTCTCCGCTGACGATACCCTCGATCCCGCTCTGGTGGAGCAGAGGCTGATCGATCTCAACCGGCGGGAGACACTCACCGAACAAGAGAGAAAGCTCCACACCCATCTGTCCGCCATGACGGATGGAGTTCCCTTCGCTGAATTTATCGAGCGCTTTCAGGCGGAGGAGCTTATCGACTTGGATGAGGAGTTGGGAAAACTCGACGAACAGTTAGAAGAGCTCGATGCTCGACGCAACGAAGTTCAAGGCAGAATCATTGTCTTCGATGGTGACAAAAAAGCGTTCGAAAACGCTCAGGATAACGCTGCCCGAGAGGAGCAGAATGCAGACTTCGCGCTTTCCTCCGTTCGCAACGATGCCGAGCGCTACATCCGTCTGCAAGTCGCCATCACCATGCTGCACAACCAGATCGACACTTTCCGCGAACAGAATCAGGGGCCCTTCATGGCGAAGGCCAGTTTTTGGTTCTCTGAGATCACGGGAGGAGCCTTTGCTGGGATCAAACCCAGTTACAAAGACGGTGACGACCCCGTCATCGTGGGGATCCGGGCTGGCCAGGTGAAGGGGAAAGGCGTGGACATTCCGGCCATGAGCGAAGGCACGCGAGATCAGCTCTACCTGGCCCTCCGCTTTGCCGGTCTCGAGATGCACTTGGAGAGACATGCGCCTGTCCCCATGATACTCGACGATCTCCTCGTCCACTTTGATGACCAGCGTTCCATCCACGCTCTGCGGGCACTTTCCAGACTGGCACGGAAATCGCAGATACTGCTGTTCACTCACCATCGCCATATCGTGGACCTTGCGAGGGATCGACTCGACGCTGACGATTTTCATCTAATTGAAATCTGATCCACCAGCACTCTCCTTGTCCCTCTGATGAAATCCTTCGCACTCGCCAGCCTGACCTTACTACTCTCCACCGCGGCATTTTCTGAAACTACTGCGCCGAGAGCAGCTTGGACGGCCCCACCTGGCTGGACGGTCACTCAGGGCGGCGAAGGCGGGCGCACCATCGAGGTCACCACCCTCAAGCCCAGCGGCCCCGGCTCTATCACGGAAGCCATTGCCACGAAAGGCCCGCGCACCATCGTCTTCCGCGTCGGTGGCACCATCGATCTCGCCGGACACAGTCTCAAAATTTCCGAACCATCTCTCACCATCGCAGGCGAGAGCGCTCCGTCGCCCGGCATCACCTTCATTCGAGGTGGGATCGGAGTCAGCACGCATGATGTCGTGATCCGCCACCTCCGAATCCGCGTCGGAGAAGCAGGACGAGCTAAAAATAGCGGATGGGAAACTGACGGCATCTCAACCGCCGGGAAAGCCTGCGACGTGATCATCGATCACTGCTCCGTCGCCTGGGCCACTGACGAGAACATCTCCGCTTCCGGTCCTCGTTTTGAGGGGGAAACTCCCGAAGAATGGAGGGAAAACACCTCGCACCGCATCACCATTAGTCATTGCATCATCGGCGAAGGTCTGATGCATTCGACCCATGCGAAAACTCATGGCCATTCCATGGGATCCCTCATCCATGACAACACCAGCCAAATCCTGATCTACGGCAATCTCTATATCAGCAACAACGCCCGCAATCCTCTCTTCAAAGGTGGCGCGCGGGGTGCCGTGATCAATAACCTCATTCAGAATCCCGGAGCCTATGCCCTGCACTTCGGCCTCGTCCCCGATGAGTGGAAGGGCCACGATTGGCAGACTGCGCGAATCTCCTGCGCAGGGAACGTGCTGCACGAAGGCCGCAGCACGAAAATCGGACGAGGCTTCTCCGCCTTTCGCGGCCCCTGCGAGGTCTGGTTTTCTGACAATTCGCACTTTGATGCCAAAGGCCAGCAGCTACCCTTCCGAGTCGAATATTTCGATCAATCCGGCAAGCGTAGTGAAACTCCCACACAGAATCAGAAAATCACCGATCAGCCTCCGGTGTGGCCGGAGGGTCTCGTTGCTCTCCCCGCTTCTGAAACCAAAAGATGGGTTCTCAAAAACGTCGGCGCTCGCCCGTGGGAGCGTGATTCCGTCGACCTTCGCCTGATCGACGAAGCAGAAAAGGGCACAGGAAAAATTATCAATGCTGAGAGCGAAGTCGGCAGCTACGAGGGGATCATCGTCCCATAAATCACCTCAGCGCTTTCGGAGACTGTGAGATTGTGAGATTGTGAGATTGTGAGACTGTGAGATCACGAGATTGCGCATTACGCTTCCGCTTGCACACTCCTGACACAAGCTGCATCCTGTCCCATGTGCACTCGATCCCTTCTTTCCTCGATTCTCGTTCTGACAGCCCTCGCTCTCTTGCCACACTCCGGTCTCGGGGATGAGACAGGCTTTCAATCCCTCGGCCCAGCTCCCGAAGGTTCAGGCGGCAACCGTCTCGCTGGCTGGAGCAATCCCTACGACTGGGGAAAGGCGGAAGTCGTGGGTGACGAAATTCATCTCACCAGCGACAAGAAATTCTTTCTCGTTACCGATGCCGAATACTCTGATTTTATCTTCGAGGGCGAAGTGAAACTTCCCGAAGGACAATCGAACTCAGGCTTCATGTTCCGCTGTCATGTCGAACCGAACAACGTCTATGGCTACCAGGCGGAAGTGGACGGATCGGATCGCCGCTGGTCAGGCGGCCTCTACGACGAGGGCCGCAATGGCTGGCTCTGGCCCAGCAAAACCGGACGCACCAAAGTGCCCGAGGCTCTCAAGCACGAAGAGGAATCTCAGGCCTACTTTCAAAAACCAGAAATTAGCGGTGCCTTGAAGCGGAACGATTGGAATCACTACCGCATCACCTGCAAAGGCAATCATATCAAGATCGAAGTGAATGGAGTCCTGGTCACCGAATACACGGATGACACAGACGCCAAAGGCCATCTGGGCATCCAGCACCACGGCGAAAAAGGCCAAACCTACGCCTTCCGCAATCTGCGCATCAAGCCGCTCTGACGTTCTATGCGACTGGATCTCCCTCGCTGGTTTGACCTGCATACCCATTTTCGTCAAGGATCAGGCACGGCGCACTACATCGCCGATCATCTCGCGATGGGCTGCGCGGGAGCCTTGGCGATGCCGAACACCAGGCCACCTGTGTCGAGAATCTCCGGCCCCGCCACGGAACAGGCGTGGTCTATCGAGTCCTATCGTACACAGCTTCTCAGCGCGGGTGCCGATGCTTTTGAACAGCTCATCATCCCACTCTATCTCACGCACGATACGGATGCTGAGATGATCACTCGCGGAGTGTCCTCTGGACTGCTTCGCGCGGCAAAATACTATCCGCCACACGGGACGACCAATTCCGAGCACGGCATTCCCATGATCGAGTGGATCGGTAGCGATGTGCTCCGGGCCATGGAAGACTTGGGCGTCGTCCTCTGCATTCATGGCGAACAACATGCTCTGAGAG
>JBDHQE010000327.1:0-3094 GCA_039806885.1 Verrucomicrobiales bacterium | reverse complement strand
ACGTGCTCTGATTATCGAAATTGAACCCTCTAAATTTGCAGATTTCGAACATAAGAATTATCTCACGGAATCAGGAGAATAGATAGAACGCTTCATTTGAACAAGAAAAATTGGTAAAAATATTTTGTAGCGGTTTTAGCTATGTCTTTCGGGAGTCCCGAAGCGGGAGCTGGAATATCGGATCGTCAGAGTCTCGTGATCGCCGATTTAGTGCCTGAATCCGAGAGTTGACCGTGTCACTGGATGCGCGTTTGATTCTCTGTGCTTCCTCACTCTCGTTGGTTCATCCTTTTTTTCCCTTTCGTATTCTGCCTGATCGCTTCCTTGCGCGCAGAGGAAGATGCTGTGCGAGGTTTTATCAGTGTCGAGCCCTTCGAACTCCGAGTGGAGGCGCTGATTCGGCCTCAGGCATTCGATGGGGCGGGCAAGCGGGGACGAGGACTCACGGCGGCGGAGCAGCAGACGTTGATCGGACAGTATTTGGCTGACTTCGCAGCGAAGGTGAGTCTGACGAGTGAGGGAAAGAAGCTGGAATTTCCGGATCGCTCGGCCCGCTTTGTTCGGTTCGATGCCGAAAAGGGCTATCTGCTGGATGATCGGGAGGAAATCCCCATTGATGAGGCCATCGTCGGACTCACTCTTTCTACGGCGTCGAGTGAGTTGCCTTCCTTCGATTTGGAGTGGACTTGGTTCGCGCCGAGGCAGGAGCGCCTAGTCGTGGAAATCTCCAGTCGAGGCAAGCCAGCGGCTCGGGTGCTGACTCCGAAGGAGATGAAGACGAGCTGGCGCTTTCAGGGAGAAGCAGCGACGGCACCAACTTTACTTTCTGTCCCTGAAGCTGAGCGAGATTCCAGCCGTCCTTTACGCTGGCTGGCGTTGGTCGGACTAGTGATGATCGCAGCTGCCTCGGGCATTGTTTTGCGGCGAAAGACGGAGACTCGGGCGTGGGTGGCCTGGCTCTTTGCTGTTGGTCTGGCTCTCGCGACGTTCGGACTCCGATATCATGTGGATCGGGTGTTCCTGCCTGCGGAAGAGACGAAGGAGAAGCTGCTCTATGTTCTGCTGCGCAATGCCTACCACGCCTTCGATTTTCACGATGAGTCGTCGATCTATGATACTCTGGCGAAAAGTATTTCTGGGCCACTGCTAGAAAAGGTATATCTGGAGGTGCGTTCCTCTCTGGAGCTGGAGAGTGAGGGGGGGCCTCGCGTCCGGGTGTATGAAATCGACCTGCGCGAGTGTCAGGATGCGTCCGCTGATGCGCTGTCGCTCGATCAGGGGTTCCGGGTGCGGGCGCGATGGACGACTGTGGGAGTGGTGACTCACTGGGGCCATACGCATACTCGGCTGAATCGCTATGAGGCTCTGATTTCTCTGATCGCAGAGGAGCGTTCGTGGAAAATCGGAAAACTCGATCTGCTGAATGAGGAGAGGATTCAGAGGATGGTGCGAGTTCAGATTCCGGAAGAAGAGAAGCAGGCACCTGAACGATCAACTCCGACGAAAAAATGATTCAGTGCGTAGATATACGATTCGCTTATCCGAATGGGCGATTTTCGCTGGAGGTTCTGGATCTGGAGATTGCGTCGGGTGAGGCCGTCGCCTTGATCGGGCCGAGTGGGTGCGGAAAAACGACTCTGCTCAATCTGCTGTCGGGGATTCTCGTGCCAGATTCTGGGCAGATTGTGGTGGAGGGGACGGTGCTGACGGAACTCTCTACGGAGGAGAGGAGGGATTTTCGGCTTCAGAGGATGGGGTTAGCGCCACAGAATTTCGAATTGTTGGATTACCTGACGGTCGAAGAAAATCTGTTGCTTCCCTTTTGGCTGAGAAAGGGTAGGGGACCGGGGAGAGCGGTCCGGGATCGGGCGCATTTCCTAGCGGAAGCTTCGGGGCTGGGGAATCGGATCGAAAGCTATCCGGATCAGTTGTCTCAGGGCGAGCGGCAGCGGGTGTGCCTGTGTCGCGCTCTGATCGCAGAGCCGCAATTATTGCTCGCGGACGAACCAACGGGAAATCTGGATACAGCGAATCAGGAGAGGGTGATCGCGCTTTTGTTTGATGAGATTCGAAGACTGGGGGCCACGGCGGTGGTGATTACGCATGAGTCGGAATTGCTGCCTTTGTTTGACCGAGTGATCGATATCCGTGACTTAGGGGAGGGAAAGAGTGTATGACGTGGGGAATTGTTTATCTGGGCAGGCGCTATCTCGCGCGGAATCGGGTGAAGACCTGCCTGCTGGTGATCGCATTCTCTCTGGTGTGGTTTTTGCCAGCCGGGCTGACCCTGTTCGTGCATCAGTCGGAGACTCTATTGCGCTCTCGCGCCCGAGAAACTCCCTTGTTGCTCGGGCAGGCGGGGAGTCCGCTGGAGCTGGTTTTTAATGGACTGTATTTTGCTAAACCCCAGATTGCTCCTCTGCGCTATCGCGAGATGGATGCGGTGGAGGAAAGCGGTCTAGCGGAAGCGATTCCTCTCTATGCGCGATATTCGGCGGGAGCGTATCGGATCGTGGGTACCACGCTCGACTACTTCGATTTTCGAAAGCTACAGATTCAAACAGGAGATGGCTTAGTGGAGCTGGGGGACTGCGTGATCGGTGCTAGCGTGGCCGCGCACAATGGAATCACGCCCGGCGATGCGATCATTTCGACCCCGGAGACCTTGTTCGATATCGCAGGTGTTTATCCGCTAAAAATGAAAGTCGTCGGAGTTCTGGCACCGACGGGGACTGCGGATGATTCCGCGATTTTCACCGACCTGCGCACGACGTGGATCATCGAGGGACTCGGTCACGGTCACGCGGATGCGACGACTCTGGGCGAGGATGAGAAACTGCCGAGTGAGTCGAAAAAAGCGGATGCTCCGATTCGTCTCAATGCATCAGTGGTGGAATACAACGAAATCACTCCAGACAATGTGGATGATTTTCACTTTCATGGCGATCAGGGCGATTTTCCCGTGAGTAGCGTGATTATCATTCCGCGCGATACCAAGGCGCAGGCGCTACTGAAGGGGCGTTACGCGCGTCCCGAGGGGCCGCAGCTCATCTCTCCAGAAGCGGAGATGGACGACTTATTCGCAACGGTGTTT
>JBDHQE010000045.1:0-19643 GCA_039806885.1 Verrucomicrobiales bacterium | reverse complement strand
CTACGACAGTACCGCCGATCGTGATCGAATCAGGGATGATGAAGTGATCGAAGTCGATGAAAGTCGCAGCGATCAGGAGAGCAGCGACAACCCACAGAGCGATCACTCCCCACAATCCGTAGGGTGCGATTCCGTGTTTGAACAGAGCCAGAAAGGTGATCGCTGTGAGCAGTTCGACAAGAAAATAGCGAAAGGCAATCGGAGTATGACACCATTTGCAGCGCCCACGCAGCATTAGCCAAGTGACGAGCGGGATGTTCAGAATCATCGGGATCTGATGCTTGCACGAGGGACAGAAAGAGCGACGAGGCTCGTTCACGCTCAGGCCATTCGGAACACGGTAGATCACCACGTTCAGAAACGATCCAATGCAAGCCCCCATGACGAAGGCGACACCGGGGAGGAAATAATCAAATAGAAAGGCTGGGGACATCGCGAAGTCTCTGATAAGCTTCGCTTAGGAATTACTTAATGTCTAGAAATTATAATTAACACCCGTTCCTGAACTTATCTCATCGACTTAATACGCCAGATTTCGCATCGTCTGATCCTGCCATCGAGCTGCTGATTGCGCGTCCATCCCGATGTGAGGATTGGAAATCCCTCCGGGTGCCGGGTCAGTCGAGAAGGAACCGCATCCTGCCAAAAGTGATGAAAGAGCGATCAGAAAAACGAAAAAGAGGAAGGTCTGTCTCATGCCTGTGATACTCCCACCATACGCTGATCGCTGGGGAGCCGTCGAATAAAAATTTGAGTAACAGTCTTCTGCGGATCACACAAGAGCGCCACTCACGAAAGATCGACACGAGGAAATCGGCCTGTAATCTGAATACACCTCAGACATAAAACTAGATCCAGGGAGTGCTAGGACATCGCTTTCCCTGTCAATCGAATCCATACAGCATTCAGATATGAACAGAAAACAATTCCTCCACAGTGGTCTCACGGCTGCCTTCGGTGCCGCGCTTCCATCCTCGCTCTCTGCAGCGCCCGATTCGACAAATCCGAAGTCGGAGTCGCAAAGTGCGATCAAAGCCACTTTTCCCAAATTCGGCGATCCCATCCAGATCACCAGCGATGACAAGGAACATTTCTACGCTAGTTACATGGGGATCAATTCATTTAGCGATGACGACAAATACGCCCTCGTTCTGGAAACAGATCTACGGATTGGCATGCCCACCGGAAAAGAGGCGGCGACTCTGGGGCTGGTGGAACTGGAGACAAAAAAATTCATTCCGCTGACGACGACTCGCGCTTGGAATTTCCAACAGGGCTGCATGGGTTTCTGGCTGGGAATAGCTCCGAATGACCAGATTATCTTCAATGATTTCCGCGACGGGAAATTTGTCTCTGTCATCATGGATGTCCATACGAAGAAAGAACTCAAGGTCTTTCCCCTCCCCGTCGGAGATGTCTCTGAGGACGGAAAAACAGCGGTCAGCATCAATTTTTCTCGCATTTGGATCACTCGGAAATCCTACGGTTACGGAGGAGAGGGGCAGCCCTCGCAGCCCGATGTCCAGTTCCCAGACGACGATGGTATTTTCCACATGAATCTGCAGACGGGAGAATCCAAACTCATCGTCTCCTATGCGGATATGAAGAGCTTCATGCCCGAGATCAAATCACCGAAGATCGCCTATATCGGCCATGTGAAAATCAGTAGAAATGCGCAGAGGATCTTCTGGCTAGCACGCGACACACCTCCAGGCATCACGGTATCGCTTTCAGCGAATATTGACGGATCGAATGTTCGGCACTGTTTCCCCGAGGGCTGGGGCGGATCGCACTTCGACTGGCTGAACGACGAACAAATGGTAGTCACGGCGAAGTTCGATGATATCCGCTATACTCACGTCTTCTTCAGCGTAGAGAAGGGCGAACACGTTCGACTGGGAGACGGGCTATTCGACTTCGACGGGCACTGCGTCTTTTCTCCCGATGGTCGCTATATGACTACGGATACCTATCACAGTCCCTTCGGCACGCGCCAGATGTTCATCTATGACCGTGAGAGTCAGGCGGCCCGACCACTGGGTGAATTCGCTGATCCAGATGAGTTCAACACCAAAATCGAACTCACGAGCGACACCGCCGCTCGCTGTGATCTGCACGCACGCTGGAGCCGTAGCGGACGGATTCTGGGGTTCAATTCTGTCATGTCGGGTAAGCGCCAAGCCTATGTGTTGAAGAGCTAAAAATCCTTACAACGGATGTGCGCATCTTCCCTTTTGGGCGAGATCAGGCAAGCTCCATAGTATGTTTACTTTACTGGAAAACGCGGCAGGATTCGCGTCTCGCTGTGATCGGCTCGGTCTCATCGTGACCCGTCTCGGCATGATGGTCGTACTGCTCTGGATCGGAGGTCTGAAAATCTGTAAGTACGAGGCCGATGGAATCGTGCCCTTCGTTGCCAACAGCCCCGTGATGAGTTTTTTCTACGCCCATCCTTCGCCAGAGTATAAAACGCACATGAATCCCGAGGGTGCTCTGGTCCCAGAAAATCGAATCTGGCATGAGGAAAACGGGACCTATCGATTCTCATACGGACTCGGTGCCGTGATCGTCCTCTACGGGCTGCTTCTGGGTCTGCATCCATGGAGGCCGGGGCTCGCCGCCATCGGGGGATTCCTAGTGATGATCATGTCTCTGGTCACCCTGTCATTCCTGATCACGACTCCCGAATGCTGGGTGCCTGCGCTAGGCGATGTCGATCATGGCTTTCCCTATCTCAGCGGTCGAGGGCGTCTGGTGATCAAAGATGCCATCATGCTCGGAGCGAGCATCGTGCTGATGTCTGAATCTGCACGAGCTTGGTTAGCCAAGCGAAAGTCTCTCACTTCGCCCAGTGCAGCATAGCGCCTCTCGATGCATCATCACGTTTGAATAATTTGCTTCGGAGGAAGATACCTGTTATTGCAATCGATATTCTCTATGAGGTTCACTCTTTTTACCCTATCTTTTCTCTTCGGAACTCTCTTCGCCACCAGCGCTGCCGAGCCAGGGCCGTGGGTGGACTTGTTCAATGGGAAAGATCTCTCGGGCTGGATTCAGAGGGGTGGTAAAGCACTATACTCGATCGAAGATCACTGCATCGTCGGCACGACGGTTCCCGATACTCCGAACTCCTTTCTCTGCACGGAGAAGAACTACGGGAACTTCATTCTGGAAGTCGAATACAAGGTCGATCCAGCCCTGAATTGCGGGATTCAGATTCGCTCGAACAGCCTGCCGGACTACAGAAACGGAGTCGTCCACGGCTATCAAATGGAAATCGATCCCTCAGATCGCGGCTGGAGCGGCGGAATCTACGATGAAAGTAGGCGTGGCTGGCTGAATGATCTGTCGAGGAATCCTGCGGCTCGCTATGCCTTCCGCCAAAATGACTGGAATCACTACCGACTGGAGGCTGTCGGCGATCACATCCGCACCTGGGTGAACGGAGTCCCGGCAGCCGATCTGAGCGACGGGATGACCCCATCCGGCTTCATCGCTCTACAGGTGCATGGCATCGGCAAGCGCGAGGATACACTGCAAGTGCGTTACCGGAATATCCGCATCCAAGATCTAGGGGACCAGACAGGGTATCGTGTAACAAGCGACCCTGTATACTCTCATTCAGGACCGTTGGTGAAGGAAGGAGCCGAATTTCGTCAGCTCGGAGGTGGTTATGCCTTCACCGAGGGGCCAGCGCTCGGACCCGACAAGAAGATTTACTTCACCGATATTCCGAACAATCGCATCCATGCCTACGATCCGTCGAACGGAGCGATCAAAGTCTGGCGAGAATCGTCAGGCGGAGCCAATGGACTCTTTTTCACTCCTGCGGGAGCACTTATCGCCTGCGAAGGAACCGCTCGGCGATTCACGAGAACCGATTTCTCCGGAGAAGTCACTGTGCTCGCCGACCAGTTCAATGGGAAAAAGCTCAACAGCCCCAATGATGTCGTCCCCGACGGCTCTGGCGGATTCTATTTCACCGATCCTCGCTACGGAAAGGGCGATGACCGAGAGCTGGATGTCGAGGCTGTTTACTACGTCGACAAAAAAGGAACGCTCACCCAGATCATTACGGATCTGGTGCGTCCGAACGGACTCATCCTCTCGCCTGACGACCAAATCCTCTACGTGGTCGATCAAGCAGGCAAGAGCATCTACGCATACGATGTGCCCACCCCCGGGCGACTAGAGAAGAAACGTCTCTTCGCCCCGGTGGGTGGGGATGGGGTGACCATCGACAGACTCGGGAATCTCTACACGACTTGGAATAAAGGAATCCTAGTTCTGTCTCCCGAAGGGAAAGAGCTGCTCCACATCACTCCGCCAGAGGCTCCCTCAAACTGCGTTCTGGTCGGAAAGACGCTCTATGTCACCGCACGGACAGGATTCTACGCCATCGACTGGGAAGTGGAAGGAGTGAGGTGAGAAATGCTGAGAGAAAAGGGAGTGTCGGCCACCACGCACCCGATCCCACGATGAGGCAGGTCGATCGACTCTAGCCGGAGGTCCGGCAAAGTCGGCTCCAAAATGCCAACGGGACGTGACTCATCGAAGCTCAATTCGATCTTCTGGGGAGCGAGGGAAAAACCCTGCCCGTCCACCTTCATCCGCGCCTCCTTCGCCGTCCAGATTCGGAAAAAGGCCAGCGGACGCTCTGCAGGAGCGAAGCTTTCCATCCATTCAATCTCGCTCGGGCGGAAACAGCGTCGTGCCAGTCCGGCGTGATCGACTTGGCGATCCACTCGCTCGATATCCACTCCGATCCGGGGAGTATCGCCGACGGCAAACAGAGCGCGATCCTCCGAGTGAGAAAGATTAAAACCCAGATCGCTGTCTTTCAGATACGGCTTCCCGTGCGATCCGGTGATGAAGGTCAGATCTGCTGGGTCACGATTCAGCCTGCGTGCCAGTAACAAGCGCATCATCCCACGCCCACGAATGTAGCGTTCCCGATGGACCGCAAAGCGGAAGGATGCCGCTCGCTCCCTTTCGTCTTCGCTCAACCAAGATTCCGCCAAGGTCAAAAGCAGAATCTGCTCTTCCTCCAGCGAGAATGAAGTAACGGCGATTTCGAGCGAAGAAGCGGGAGAGGATGGAGGCGGCGACATGCAAAGCGAAGAAAGTCGGAGGGCTCAGGATTATGCACTATACCTCCCCTCAAGCTTTGCTGCCGCCGGAATTCTATTTCTTCTTTGCTGACTGTTTTTTGGCCGGCTGCTTCTTCGGAGGCTGTTTCTTTGCGTTCTTTTTCTTTGCAGGCTGCTTCTTCGGAGGAGCCTTTTTCACGGGCTTCTGACTGACCTTCACCATCGCCATATCCGGCGGGTTTGACACAGAACTTGTCACTCGAAAGGCTAAATTCTGATTCCGCACGCGAATCTTCTTTGATCGTGCCTTCACATCAATGCGAAACACCACCACGCCACCCGGAGCGACGGACGAGGCCATATATCCATTCCCAAAGACTTTCCCGGAGACATTGGACGAGCCACCGGTCACACGAAACGCACTCGCAACCATCGTTGTATTCGCCTTTGTCCCTCGCAGAAGCAGATTGTCGGGAATCTCTCCGTCGTTTTGAACCGAGAGATAAAATCGCCCAAGTTTCATGGCATCTAGTTTTAGATTGATCGTCTGCCCTGCACCATTCGTTCGATAGACGTTATTTCCACGATGCCCGGCCTGAGCAGAAGTCAGCCCGATCCGGATGTCCTGCTGCATACTTACCTCCACAGACCCGAGATCTGCTGATCGCTGCCCGATTCTGGAACGCCCTCGCTGATCCACCACCATCGGCCTCGTGAGCACCTTCCCCGCATCGATCAATGGACTCCCCGTCAGCGGACGCATCGTCTGCGTAGGGCCACCATTGTCCGCCAGCGGCCCGAGCTTTGGATCACCTGATGTAAAATTCGCCCCCTCCACAGCGAAGGTGCCGATATTGGCGAGCGTATCCGCACCATTGAGCGCTACCACTGAATTCGCCAAGGTGATCGCAGGGCTGGGGCCGATTCCCGCAGCTTCCCATACCCCACCTCCGGATGAAGCCGCTCCATTACTGGCGGCGGGAACTCCCCCATCCCCCCCAGTGCCAAAGGAACCCGCATTGTTCGAGACAATCGTCATATGAGTTAAAACCACCTGATAATCAGACAGTCCTCGATCAAATGCCAGACCTCCCCCATTCCCAGCGTCACCGCCGACTCCGCCTCCTATCGCACCATCACCACCGTCCGCACCACTCCCCGCTCGATTCGCGGTCACCGTCGAATTTTCCATTCGCCAGACTGCATCGCTGTTTCCGATGACATACAGAGCACCTCCGTTGCCCCCGGCTCCGCCTGCCTGACCCTGTCCATTGTTCAAATTCTCCGGCGCAGTCCCCCCAGTCCAGCCATTCCCGGCCCAGTTATTGGAGAATAAACTCCGCACAACCTGTGCCGCAGTGGATGCATGAAAGCCGTCAGCGAACAAGCCGCCTCCGTTCCCACCAGCACCACCTGCTCCACGGGTATCCGTCGGATTCGTTAAGTCCTCCCCCCCCTGCCCACCGGAACCAGCCTGATTTGATTTCACAGTAGTATCTGTCAGCGTGATCGAGGCCTCAGATATCGCGATCCCACCTCCGTATCCTCCATCCCCTCCCTGACCACCGATCCCCTGATCATTCGAGTTCGCTCCACCGGTGCCTCCCTTTCCCGCCTGATTCGATTCGATGCTGGAGTTCAGAATCTCCAAGGTTCCTCCCTCACACCAGATTGCCCCGCCCGCACCTCCGGCCCCACCACGGGCGACGAACCCTGAACTATCCCCTACCAAAGTTCCTCCACTTCCCCCCTCGCCTGCGTAATTTTGTCGAATCACAGAATTCTCGATTCGCAGACTAGCTACCGCTCCAGTGCTGCAAATCGCACCCCCGCGTCCTCCGCCGCCTCCCCGTCCCGATCCGGCTGTTGAACCCGATGCTGTATCTCCACCTTTTCCACCGTCGCCAGCATAATTGCCCTCCAGAACGCAATTTCGTATGACCAGTTTACCTTCGTTATAAATCGCACCACCATCCTGTCCCTGATCTCCATCGGTGGGAGTTCCACTGGACACTCCATTAAATCCATGGGGAGCCTGACCATCTTCCAGAGAGAGGTTGACCAGTTCCAAACTTGCACCTGGCTGAATCTGAAAGATTCGACTGCTTGAGAGAAATGCGGAGATCCGAACGCTATTGGGGAGTCCCTCCGCAGTCACGGTGAGCTTATCGAAACCCATGATAACGAGGGGACCGGACGTTAGGTCGATATATTCCCCCGCCAGAGAGGCGTCGAAGATCACTCTGTTTTCTCCAGGAGTCGAAAGCGCCTGATTTACGGCCCAGCGCAACGATCCCGCTCCATCATCATCTGTATTAGTCACCATCCAGTCCGCTGCGTGGATCAGACTGAGGCTCGTTGTCAGCAAGCAAAACGCTCCGATCCAAAGGAAACGATTGAACAGAGTAGAAACCATGGGACGAGGAAAATAAAAGGGTGAAGAAGTCATCGTCGAAATCAACAATGATGCACGACAAAAAGAAATAAAACACGGGATCGAAAAGAAATCTCTCTTGTTCCCATACCTGCTCTTCTTGCCGTCGAGCTTTGGGATGTGACATTTCCTCCGCAAATCGTCGGCCTTTTCTATCCTCTCAGCTCGCCCACACTTTCCACAATTCCCAGAGAACCTTTCCCGTCCCCAAAGCCAAAACCATCATGCTGAGCAGCGAAAGCACTTTCACAATCCCTCTCTCGCTCGTCGGTGCCAGCCGCAACCAGGGGAGGCAAATCACTCCGAGCAGAACTCCACCCACGAATCCTCCCGCATGTGCAGCGTTATCGATAAATGCACTCCCGACTAGTCCATAAATCACCAGCACTGCACAGGCTTGGATCAGGCTCGACTGCAAGGAAGACGGAATCTCTTGGCGAAATTTGATCGTCACCACCAGCAGAAAGCCCAGACAGCCGATAATCCCGCCCGAGGCACCAACACTGGCCTGTCCAGGCCCCAGCCACAGGCTCGCCAGTGATCCAGTGACGACGGTCGCAAGGAAGACGAAACTTAACAGCCCCGGACTGACCAGAGCGACTAGCAGGCGTCCCAGACTATACAGAGCCATTCCGTTGAAGGCGATGTGCAAAATGTTTCCATGCATCAGCCCTGTCGTCACGATGCGCCACCACTCGCCCTGCTCCAGCACTCGACTTTTCACCAGAGCAGCAGCTTCAATCGACTGAGGCGTGCCCACTAGCATCTGACAGACAAAAATCGACGCCATGATCACGAGTCCGACTGTCAGCCCACGTGATTGACGCGTTGCCATCCAGAGACGAAAGAACTCCACATTCACCATGCGGCGGTTCAGCGCATCCACCGACAGGCGATCCAGTCGATACAGCCAGATCACCACCGCCTCAGACATCGGATAAAGTCCTGAGAATGTGCCGAAAATAAAAAAGACGAGCGCTAGCTGTGGTGCGAAAACAAACCCGGCAGCACACAAAAGCGAAATCATCAGCCCTTTGACAAAGCCACGAGTGCAATCTCTCCGATAGCGATTCGGATCAATCGGCGTCAGATGAGGTGCGACCAGTCCCGATGTCACGAGACGGTCATACCAAGGAAAAATCAGATCCGTCATGGAACTCAGCGCACCGATCAGGCGATACAACTCGGAACGACTACCCACGGTTACGATTTCTCCTTTCTCATAACGTTGATCATCCACGACAGAACTGGATCCCACCTTCACCCCATACAGCCCCGTCGCCTCAGGCGGAACCTTTTCCAGATATTCCTCACTACCCCAGGGCAACTCGGAAGGAATTAAGGGCCGAAACCACACGGAATCCGGCTGCCAGATCCAGAGCGGGTCGGAAGGCTCGTTCTCGGGGGATTGTTCAATCGGCTCTTGACTCATTCTTCACTTTTCCAGCAGCCACCAAATCGTCTTCTCTGCCGGATGAATCGCGACGGAATCGACTTCCTTCTTTGAAGCGTCTCTGCGCTGTCCTGCGGCATCGAGAGGCGTTATCGTCCACTTCGTGCCTTCGGGCAAATGAAGTTTTGCCTCCAATCCCAAAACTCGCACAGGCCCGTTACCCCAATTCTTTCCGACCGAGTTCCGCTCCTCGTTCCAGCCCATCCCTTGATTCTCTGCCCGTCGCATCGCGGTCAGCAGGAGCTTTTGTGACTTCGCCACAGGCTTTCCATCCAGTACCACGAGCATCACTGTGGCGTGAGGAGCCGGTCCGGACAGAAGTTTTACATCCAGAGAAACGTCCCCCGCCTCCCAAGTTCGTCCGCCGATTCGTCCCGACCAGGCTCGTGCGGCCGGAGCTCGTAGAATCCATGTCTCGCCCTTGCGATCCCAACTCCATTCGCTCGTATCTGATCGAATCACCGAATCAACGGGGAGAGACGGAAGCGCTTCGGAAAGAGAGAATCCTGTTCTGCCCTCCTGATGCCCCTTTCGAATCTCCAGCGCTACGCCATTCCGAAGCGACAGCGCTCCTCCGGAGCGATCTAGATCACCTCGTTCCACCTGCCCCGCCTCTCGCCATAACTTGTCTCCTGCCGTACTTACTCGTGCAGCGAAGCTCACCAGCTCATCAGCCGGAGCCTGTAAGATCATGCGCTTCTGAGCCAACGAGACCAGCCCCAAGCGAAACAATACCGCCGCCGAAGGCCGAAAACCGTCCTTCGCAGGATGGGTCGCTTCGTTGAAATATCCCGTGAGTTGATCGGCTCGAAAATCGTCAGAGCGATGGCCATAAGTGTAGTGGTACAGCCCCGCCCAATTCTGAAAGCAGGCATACGCAGCAAACATCGGCCACATCTCGGCAGCAAAATCGCTCGGAGCCGGAATATCGTATTCTGACACGGTGTAGGGTTTGCCGATCGGGCGCAGGATGGCCATTCCTGCCAAGGTTCCTCCCTCGACGGATGCGACTTGACTCGTATTTCCAATTCGCCAATCTCCGGAATCCCATGGTTTCCCCGGAAAATGGGGATGCTGCCAATAGCCATGGGTATCGACGAAATCGGATGCCTCCCACTCCCGTAATGTTCCGAGGGAACCACCGAAAGAAACCTGCGTGTTCGTGATCAAGGCTCGGCAGCCTAATTCCTTTTTCAAAAAATCCCGAATTTCCGTCGTAAAACGAATCTCGGTATCAGACAGGAACTGAATCGCATCATGGCGCACTTTTTCCGGAACTCCGCTTGCCGCAAAGGGGATATTCCGTGCTTCCAGCGTTTGATCAGGCTTGAGATAGCCTCCTGACACCTCGCGACATGAAAGGTCCCCGATTTCTACCACTCCTAATCTGTTCTTCAGAGAAAATACCAACCTTGCTCCCACGGTGTCACTGAAATCCTGCGCTACGATACGAAACTCAAATGACTGCCAGTTCGTGCCAAGCTTGATCGTCTCGTTCAATCCAAGATTATTCCAATCATCCGCCGCCTTAGCACAGGAAATGCCGAGTTCATTTCCCGACTCTGAACGAGCACGGAAGCGAAGCTGATACACCTGATCTGCCCGAATCTGCGTGCGTCCCGACGAGAGCTGCAAACTCCAGCTTTCCTTCCCCGTCTGTGTCGCTTCCCATCGGATCGCCTGCCCTCCTTCGTCGGCAGTGACTGAACTCTTCGCTCCGCTGTGCATCTCCGGCTTCCATCGGACCAAGGCGGGGACTTGCTCCGGCCCCCTGGGACCGGTATCGAGGCCCCATTCCTGCCGCAATCGTTCCGTACTCTCATAGCGCGTTTTCAGCCACGCGACCCATTGATGCCGTAGCTCCGTAGCAAATGGATCCGGCAACCCACCCAGTTGATTAGCCAATTTGATCAGTGAGTCCTCATTACTGATTTCCAGCACAGAAATCCCAGGATCGTCTTTGTAGGCAACACCGGTGTGGGGATTGACATGCGTGAGTAGCGCCCGGCTGTATTCCTTCAGCGCAGCGATTTCATCCGGCATGAAGAGATCTGTGCCTTTGCTGTATTTCGGCATCTCTTGGGGTCGCTTGGAATATTCGCGCCCCACATGCAGATTCAGATTCACTCGCACTCCGGCAGCTTTCAGCTCTGCGACGAAGCGATCCAGCCTCTCCAGCCCATCGAGTCGAAGGCCGTCTCGAGTCACGTCGTTCGATTCAGGCGTCAGAGTCGGAATACTGCTCCCCCACTGATTATCGAGGAAGTGGAGTCGAACCATGTTGTATCCGAACCGAGCGAGATGACGCGCCAGCGGACCCGCGATCTCCAGATCAGGCAGAGCCGCAGCAGCGGTGAGATTGGTGCCAAAAATGCGAAACTCCCTCCCTTTCTCATCCACGAACTTTTCTCCCTCGACTCGCAGCCATCCGCTCTCACCCGCGACTTTTTCGTTGAGTTCGCGTAGGTCAAAGGCGGGACTTTTGTCGGCCAGAGGAGAGATCGAAAAAGGGAACCAATCGTCGTTTTCATCTGCTCCAAAAGAAGACGGCAAACAAATACCGCTCGCCGCGATCACTCCGAGTCTCAAAATCAATTGCAGAGCCGACCTCATCTTCGAAATCGTAGATTTAGAATTCTGAATTACAATCGGGAAACCATCCGGTATCGCGGAAAAAATCTCCCACAGAACCAGAACTCGCTATAACCCGTCATCAGGGGCGACTTTCCAACACGTAGCGAAAGCCATTGCTCGCCGTCGTAGAGTCCAAGGGAACTGGATTTCGATACGAAGCCGATAGAACCTCAGGCGAAGAAGAGTCCCAAGCTCCGCCGCGCATGACTCCCATACCGTTCGGTTCGCTACCATAGGCATCCTGTACCCATTCCCAGACATTACCCGCCAGATCGAAGAGGCCATTCGACCGAGGACCGAAACTGCCCACCGGAGCCGTCGTCGCGAATCCGTCAGAATAGCCCGCAATGACCGCATCGCCCAAACGTGGACGTGCAGATTCGTCCGCAAAATTCCCCGCTCCAACAGGCGGTGGAAAACCCTCACCCCACAGAAAAGCAGCCGTCGCCTCGCGTCCGCGCTCTTCCGGAGTCCGCCCGGCCTCTCCTCCGATCCCGATGAAGCGGCTCCATTCGCGATCCGTAGGCAGCCGATAACGCTGGGTGTCGCTGATCCGCCCACTAGCACGCTCTCGCTGAGTCAGCCAATCGCAATAGGCGACGGCTTGCGCGTAGGAAACTCCGCTGGCGGGATAGCTACCTTCCGCCGCCGAGCGACTGAGATCGACTGTCGCTCCTCGATCGGCGAGATACTCCATATATGCACCGAGCGGAGTCTCCGTAATCGCTACGAGCAATCCGGCGATCCCTTCGATCGGCACCATCACCATCCCCTGACTGTTTTCCACCCTCGCTCCAGCGGAGGCGGAAGGCCCCGATGAGGCTGATGGATCCGCCTCCATAGGAATCACCACGTCCTTCAGTTCCGTCGTGGTTAAATCACCTGCCGCTGTGATCTCTTTATAACCCGGTTTATAGAGCGTAAGATCGTAATATCCCAATCGCTGATCATTCAGAATCACGGGTGTCTCTCCCAGCTTCTGCTTTCCACGCCAGACTTGAGCCCCCGGTGGCTCACTATTCACCGCCAGAGTGCCGAAGTCGTGCTCGACCGAGAGAAAAAACGATCCCCTCTTCGTATCACTAGAACTCCGATTGGGCCGATAATACTGTCTGTCGCCCAGCAGCCCCATTCCACGCTCTTGAGCAGTCAGCCAATCACAGAACTGCCAGCGTCCACGCTCTTCCGGTACATGGACGATCCCCTGCAACCCACTGGCCGGGATTTGTTCCCCGCTCGCATCGAGAAAACGATCAAAGGAGGCGACACTGACCTCCAGCACTGATTCGTGACGATCAGCCTCGGGCACGAAGGCCATTCCTAGAGAGTTCGTCCACGGCTGTCCGATGATAGGGCCGAGGTCGGGGCGCATCTCTACGCGAACATCCTGAATTCCTTCACCGACTTCTCCTCGGAAGACCGAATCTCGATAGCCTGCAAGTCGCAGCACTAGCTCTATCGGTCCCGCCGGAAACTCGAAGGGTTCACTCCCTGCGATTCCGATTTCTTTCCCCTCGTGGAGGACTCGCGCACCTGGCGGCTGACTCGTAATCCGCAGCCCGCCCTCGACTACCTGCGCTTTCAGAGGCATCACAGGGGTTTCCGGGGCGGTCGGTTTCACTTCCGTAGCCACCAGCATGGGAGGCTCTGGCGATTTCTCTGGCTCCGATGGCTTGAGCGACTCTGTTGTCTTGTCCGATTCCACCGTTTTTTCCGGCTCCTTCTCAACGACTTTCGACGCTTCCTTTTCAGATTTCTGTTCAGCGACCTTACTGGGCGGCGGTGGCTCTTCTGCAAGCTTCGTCACGGAGGTTTCCACCTTCGGCTTTAGCTTCGCACTTTCTAATTTGGGGTTCTCACCCTTCTGCTTCTCAGCGGAATCGGCCACTGATCGAGGCTTCTGCTCTCCATCGAGCTTTTCCATATTGCCGCCCGAATCCCCCACTTTCTTTCCTTCCTCTGCTTGCTCAGACCCAGATTTCTCCAGTCCCGCACCAGCCGCAGCCTCGCTCTGATTCCCGACCGGAGGGATCGCTTTCACCGGCGTTCGAAATCTGGCTCCGTTCACCCCCTTTGCGTCGGACTGATCGGAAAGAAGCGGCCCATTTTTTTCCATGAAGACCTTATGATCATTCCAGAGAAAATATCCGGCTCCACCTGCAATCGCCAGCAGTCCCACGACGGCAACCGTCATGAAGAATACCCCTGCGACCCCACGCCTCGGACGCGGGGATCGCCAAGGAACGGAGCAAACACTCTCCAAGGCTTCGACTAACGAATCGGCAGAATCATATCTCTTTCTGACATCCGGTGATCCAGCTCGACAGATCACAGTGTTCAAGGCCCGCCATTCATCGCGATTCACACTGGGCGGAATTTCCAGATTGGTCGGCAGATCGGGAAAATCCAATCGATCTTTTCCCGTGTGCATCTCATAGAGCACCATCGCTAACGAGTATAAGTCTGCAGCACTGGAGCCCGGTCCTTCGGGCGGCACGTAGCCTTCTGTCCCGACATAAGTTCGCTGCCCGAGACTCGCTACCAAGCCCACATCAGCGAGCTTCGGCTGTCCCTTGACGAAAATAATGTTCGCCGGTTTCACATCCCGGTGGATCAGTCCCGACTGGTGAAGATGTCCCAGCGCCCCTCCGATCGCCACGCCCAGTTCCACACACGACTGAATCGTACAGGGCCTATGATGGCGCAGACTGGACGCCAGAGTACGCGGGCGATACGTTGCCACCTGCATGTCGTCCCATTCCAGAGCCTCGCCGCTCTCATCGTCGGCCAGCTCCATCACATAGTAATAGAAGTCCGCTTCCGAATCGCGCCCCACATGGAGCACATCGATCAGGCCAGGATGGCCCTGCGATACTTTCTCATAACGCTGAATCCCCTCAAACTCGCGCTCGAAGGTTTTTTCATACTCAAAATCCTCCCGACGCACGACTTTCACAGCCCGGTACATACCCGTGACCGTACGCGCCAAAAACACTTCGCCATACGCACCACCACCGATGCGGCGAAGGATTTCGAAATTCGGAATGCGAGGGGGATTGGGCGACTTTGCGATGACTCACAATAATCCTTAAAATTCAACTTTTCCAGCAAGAAGGAAAAATCGTAGCGAAAGTGAAGTCCTATCGACTCCCTCGCACCTTATCATCGATTAACCGATCCAGCGAGCCGAGCGTCGGTAATTCCTCATAAATCACGATCTCGAATACGGTATCCGCAGGAATTTCTCGTCCCTCCCAGCCAGCAGCCTGCAACTCCTCAATCTCAGGCGCAATATCGCGAGAGCGATGCCCGAAGCCCCAGCCTCCATAGGTGAAGCGTGTCTCCACCTCGTTCGGGACGGTCTCGCAGAACAGACCGAGATGCCGCGCTCCGTAAAACAACTCGTTCGATCCGTTAAATCCGAAGGCATCCAGCGAGTGCCCACTGCGAAGACTCGCAGAACGGATGGGAGCAAACACGCGCTCCCCGGTATCGAGCCGCCCGATGGAAATCCAGTTCGCCCACGATGGAAACTCGCGAATCGCCCGCGCCCGATATCGGGCACCGCGATAAATTTCCTTCCCCCACAATTCCACTTTGTTCGAGCAGAAAAGCACGAGTGAACGGTCGGAATCCTCTTCACTCACCTCGGCGGAAGGAATCTTCGTGGACTCATTCCCCATGCCGAGCCTGGTGAGCAGATCGTTTTCATTGCTGAGGCCCTCACTAGTCGAAAGATCTTCCGAATGAGATTTCCCGTTAGTATTGCCGTGTCCGTGTGGTTTGAGAAAGCCGTTCGTCTGAGGGGGGGCTGGAGCATCAATTCCCCAAGATGGCCTCGACAGAGCGACTCCATCGAGTTCTCTGTCTGGTTCTTCCTCGTCGATCCACTGCCCGATTCGGATCGGACGAACCTCTTTGTCTCCCGACGATTGCCAAGCGGACAAATCAGAGGCGGAATCCAGTAGCCACTCGGGAACATCATCGTCTAGGGCTTTCGGCTCCCCTTCAGGATTCGGTGCAGCATTCGATTGGTCATGCGATTGGGCTACTGATTCATTCTCCCCTGCTTTCGCATCAGCTTTGCGCTGATCCATCAATCGGTCGAGAGTAGAGATTACGGAACCGGCGGCGGAAGGAAGATCAATCACCGCAGTACCGGATAAAGAAGCCGTAAGAGCACCATCTACCAACAAAATCTCTCTTACGGGCGCGAGTTGCGGTGCCTTTACCGTGGACAGAAGCTCGCGCAGCCGCCCGTCCATCTCGTCCGCTGATGTCGCCCATCCCGGAGGCAGATCGAGAATGCGCGTCTTGAGAGTGACCACATCACGGCGTAATTCGCCGATCTTCTCCACATCACCAGCACAAGCTTCCGCCGCATCCTCGATCCGTCGCGAGGCAACGCTGATTTCTCTCAGGGCCTCCCGTGCTTCCTCCAGACGGGCGACTTGGGAATCAGCCATGCCTCGGCTCATGCCGACCACCTCCTTCCCGCGCTCTACAGGAACGGTAATCTCATCCAGGCGATTCCGAATCGCCTTCATCCGAGCCAAATCCGTGCCTACTTTCTGCCGGGCTTCACGAATGCGCTCCGCCAGAGCGAATGTAAGCAGCGATAATGCAGCTCCGGCATCACTGCGAGAGGCCAATCGCTCAATGAATGCGTCCAGACGCGTCTGCTTTTCTACCTGCTGACGCTCTACCAGAACTAACTTCTCGTGCCGCCAACGCAGCTCACGGGTCTCGTCAATGACCTCATTCGTCTGTCGAGCTTCCTCCACTCCACAGCGCCGAGACAACCATCCGATCAACATCCCGCAGGCACCCGCAATGCCGATCGCTGTCAGCGGATACTGCATCACCAGATCGACCAGATCCACCAGCGTCGCTGCCAGAACCGGCGGACTGTCTGTCGGTAGAGAGAATGAGAGGGAGATGGTCATCTGCGTGCCGAGAAGCGAAGGATTCTTTTCAATCCTCCGCCTATAGGATAGACAACAAGTCCCTCTCGCCAAGCCTTATTTTCATTCCTCACGTCAATCAGGCTCCGCTTGCGCGATCTGCGTCTTCCAAAAATCATGGAAATCTCTCAGACCATCCAAGCTGTGAATCTGAAAAACAAAAAACTCGCGATTTTCATCGCGAGTCTCTGCAAGGCTCTATTCACGCGAATCAACCCTGTTGACCCGCGTATGCAAGAGGGTCAGATCAAGGGATCACGAGAGACTGACCGATACGAATCGTGTCAGAACTGAGCCCGTTAGCGCTCTTGATCGCGGAGACGGAAGTGCCGTTCTTTTTGGCAATTCCGTAAAGGGTATCACCACTACCGACCGTGATTTTTTTACTTCCAGATCCAGCATAGCTCACCGGAGCACTCGGCTTGGCTGCCGGAGCATTGTAGGTGGGTGTGCTAGGCACGGATGGACTCGGAATCGAAGTCGGTGGTGTGTAGGGATTCTCTGTATACGAGGGATAGGAGCTACTCGCCGGAGTGGATGAGTAATTCGTCGTGTTAGAAGACGGACCGTAGTAAGGGTTATTCTGGTAGGGATTAGCCGACGCCGTCGTCGTCTTGGTCTTACAGGAAACTCCAGCAAGACTACAACCAATGAGCAATGTAATGAGAAGAGATTTCATAGCGGTCAGACACGAATAGATCAGACTTACAAAAATTTAGTTCTGTTAATTATAAAGACAAATGATTTTTAAAACAATATAAATTTTCACATTTACTTTAGTTCTGACTCTTCTCGCTTTGCCCCGCTTCCTTCCCCGCCATTCAGGCTTTTCCCGTTTCGATCTGACTCGCTTTCAGGACACGCATGACATTCCCTCCGAGAATCTTACGAATATCGTCATCCGAGTGTCCCCGCTGAACCATCCCGACTGTAAAGAGAGGCCAGTTCGTCCAAGCCATCGAATCCTCGGCTCCCGCACTGGGAGAAAATTTATCTTCTGGCCACAGCGAACGAAAAGGTGAACGTCTCTTTCCCCTTCCTTCTACCCTGGCGATCTGCTCTTGTTCTTTGCGATTCCGCGAGGTGTAAGCGACATCAGTTCCTATCGTCACGTGATCGGCTCCGAATTTCTTCACCACGTAATCGATGTGATCGAGGAAGGTGTTAAGATTTCCCTCCTTCCGAAGAAACCGGGGAATGCAACAAATCCCAATATAGCCTCCTGTATCCGCGATGGCGCGGATCACTTCATCCGGCTTACTGCGTATGTGGGGGAAAATACCGCCTGCTGTCGAATGGCTCGCGACTACAGGCTTCGAGGAAATTTTCGCCGCCTCTAGGCTGGTCTGCCAGCCGGAATGAGCACAGTCCGGAATGACTCCGAGACGATTCATCTCTGCGATGACCTCACGACCAAAGTCGCTCAGTCCGCCGTTCGCCTCCTCGCCACAGCCATCACCAATCATGTTCCGACGATTGTAGGTGAGGTGCATCATCTGAATCCCCAACTGGCGGAAGATATCTACATAGCGCAATTCATCGGGAATCGAAACCCACTGCTGAGTCAACGGCACTCCGTTGGTCGTAAAGCAGAGGGCGTACTGGCCCGCCGCCTTCACCTTCTCGACATCTTCAGCACGGACGACTTTCCTTACTTCTGGCAGATGATCGGTCACGTAAGTGAAATGTGATAACCGCTTCATCATCACTAAGGGCTCCTGTCCTTCCTGTCCTGCATTCTGAAAGACGCAGGTCACGCCAGAGGCTCGCCATGCAGAGAGATACTCCTCGCGTTCTGCAGCAGAAGTTACGCAGTTGGTCATGCCCATATTTTCCCTCATATCGTCGATCTCGATATCGGAGGCCCCTTCGAGGATCGCTGCCTTGAGGGCCTCTCCGTCGATGGCATTTCTCGGGGAGAAGCCGTATGACTCGAAGACGATTGAGTTCGCGTGTAACTCGAGACCATGCTCTAGGTCCTTTTGTGACGGCTTCAGAACAGAGAGTCCTACATCGCGAGTTCTCTGAATCTCCGGATTGAGATTTTCAGTCAGACGAGCGACCGGGTTTCCCGACTCAGCGGCTCCGGAAGCAAATGCGGGCACAGCCATCGCGAGAGGCGCGGCAGACTTGAGGAAATTTCGACGTTCCATGATGAATGAACTACCGAATTATTCTCTCACTGTAAAGAAATCGCATTCCCTGATCACGTGAAACGTAAAAACTTGCTCTCATCACAGCACACTCAACTTTCCGCCTTTCCTTCGTCATGATAATTGGCATTTATTAAAGAATCTGCTTCATTTTCTCTTTCAACAGTCCATGCCTTTGCGTACATCATCATATCTCTCACAGTCCCTGCTCCTCGCGGCTGGACTGATCCTGAGTCTGATGAATGCAGACGCAGCTCCCAAGGGAGAAAATTCAGATTCTTCGGTAAAGGAATCGCCAGCAACGCCAGCCATCGATCCAAGTCTCCCCAATTTCGTGCTAATTCTCGCCGACGACCTCGGCTCCGATGATCTTTCCCCCTTCGGACATGACTCGATCATGACGCCGAACCTTCAGCAACTCGCGGATCAAGGAATGCGCTTTACCCGAGCTTTCGTCACTGCGTCTTCGTGCAGTCCCTCGCGAGCGAGCCTGCTCACGGGACGCTATCCACATCAGACGGATGCTGAACAGCTTCACTGGCCTCTACCAGGCTCTCAAGTCACCTTCGTCGAGAAACTACGTGCCAAAGGCTACTGGACTGGAGCCGCCGGAAAATGGCATCTCGGGGATGAAGTTCGGGATCGATTTGATCAGATTTTGGAAGCAGACGAGTCTGGATTCCAACTCCCCTCAGACGCGTCCAGCGAGACTGTGGAATTCGTGGAGAAATCAGACGGCGATGCCCGTAGCGGGTGCGCCGACTGGCTTCCTTTACTGAAGAACCGAGATCAGACACGTCCCTTCTTTCTCTGGCTGGCATCACTGGACCCACATCGCCCTTATGATACCGGGATCCTCGGTGCAGATGGGGCTAGGCCAGATGAAGTCCGCCTTCCTCCCTATCAGCCAGATAC
>JBDHQE010000326.1:0-3103 GCA_039806885.1 Verrucomicrobiales bacterium | reverse complement strand
AGAAGCCAGAAGATCGACGCGCTCCTGCCCTGCTTCTTGTCCACCATTGCGCTCCTCTACATTCACTTTGGCGTGGTAGTAGCCTCGATTGACGGCTACTTCGCGCACACGGGAAGCAAGGCTGTCGGGGACGGCGGCGGAGAACACTTTCCCCTGAAAGCTTTCACGAATGCGTTCGAATTCCGCTGTCAGAGACGGATCGGGGGGGGAGGGGAGGATGATATTCCCCACAATGCTGTCATTCCCTTCGATGACGGTGAGGTGCAGATTCGCTCGTCCGCTTTCGATGCGTGTATTGACAGCGACCTTCGCCTCGCGATAACCCATGAGTTGGTAAAAGGCGACGACTTGAGCACGCCCTTCCTCGATATCCGTTTTCACGTAGGGAAGATCCTTGGTCTCTACGTTTTTCAGCCGCTTCGTGGTAGGTGTGGTGAGTAATTCGAAAATCGCGGCATTGTCGAGAGCTTTCGCTCCGTCCACCGTCAGACGGCCCAGTTTTAGCTCACTGCCTTCATCGACGATCAGATGTATCCGTCTCTCCTGGCCAGAGCCTGTGAGTCGCCAATCGACGGTGGCTTTGCTGTATCCACGCTGGCGCAGCGCGGTTTCGAGAAAATACGCTAGATCATCAGCGCGTGCGGGGCTGATCCCTGCGGATTTCACATATTCCTCCTGCGAGGCGATCCAAGCGTGTGCCTTCTCCGCTGAAACTGAGCGGACTCCTTCGATCTCCACCAGACCTGCCATCAGGGGCGTCAGGCCGCCGATCACCAATGTGGTGATTAGGCGAAAGAGAGACGCTTGGGAAAACGAAGGCATGAAGGAATTCTATCGGAATCGAAATACGTATTTCAAGAGAGCACGGTAATCATTCTGTTGAGAGACGTCACCAGCAAAGAATAACTGCTTCCAAAGGCGAATTTTTCCACCAAAAGTTTGCTCGCCTGTCTCCTGATTGACTCGTCCGAGTTCGAGTTCGGTCCGCTCATCCAGCAGATCGAGCAGCGTGGGGTCGGAGTCGATCTTGTTGCTCTTTTGCTGGAGATTTTTCAACAGGAGTCCCGCCGCCTTGCCCATGGCCAGTGACTCTGTATCCCCGCCCACTAGGGCGTCGCGGGTGGTGCCCGTCGCAATCAGCGTCATGATGTCTTCGCTGGGCAGCGGTGGGACACTGGTGAGCACATACTGAGGATTGAGGATGTGATCGTGAAGGTAAATCGCGATCTGATAGCGGTCTGCTTTGGCGCGTGCCTTGAACTCGATGGCCCCGTTGAAACCCGTGGTCTGATCGAATTCGATGCGTCCGGTCTCGACATCGACTTTGCTGAAGGGGAGCTTCATCACGCCTTTCTCGATCTCGACCTGTCCGACTGGGATTGGATTTCCGAGAGTGCCCGAAATGTGAAGATCCGCGTCAATCGAGGATTCGACGAGATTGCTACGAATCAGAAAAGGGGCTTTGGTATAGACGCGCAGGGCGACAGGCCAGTTCTGAAATGGATCGATCTTTAGTCCGAGATCGAGGTCGCGCATTGCTGGTCCTCCGCCGGAGGGTGCCCGCTGAACGGTGGGGAGAGCCGAGGTCGTTCTCTTCGTAGGTAGACTCATCGGTAGTAGATCGAAATTGCGAAAATAGCGACTATTGACGATGCCGAGTTCACCCGAGAGCATGGCTTGCGAAAGCGGACCAGCCAAGGAGATATCGAGGTCGGTGCGCACATTGACGTCCGGCGTCCGAGTCACGAGCACGTCGCTACCCGTCAGATTGAAGCGAAGCTCGGGTTCACCTTTATCTTTCAGCAATATCTCTCCTTTCCCAGAGACTTCGCCACCTGCGACGATGGCTTTCAGATGATCGAGGATCACCCGATTCTCTCGGAACTGGACGAGTAAGTCGATGTCGCGTAGAGACGGAGAGTTCCGGTTCTCCAGCCGAAGTCGGGGCACTTCCAGAGAGGCGCTGCCCATCGGATGGGGCGAGGAGACCGTTCCTGAGGCGGAGGCGTCGATGGCGACTTCTCCGCTGATGGATTCGATCCCAGGAACCTGATCTACGAGAAATGCGAGACTGCTGCGTTCCATTTTCGCCGAAGCAGTGATTTTCTCGTCTGCGATCTGACGCTCTCCCGTCGCCCAAGCTCCCGGATGAAAAGGCAACTCGCTGGAAAAAGTGAGGGGCTGCACATCTGGATGTCGGTAGCTGCCTGTGAGAGCCAGATTCGCCCCCTTGCTGACCAGCGACAGTTCTGCGGCGCCGACCGGCAGTGACTGCTGATCTGGACGAGGTACCAAGATTCCGTCGAATCGGGTTTTCAGATTTAGATCAGGAGAGGCGGGAGCACCACCGATGGATAGATCGAGAGAAAGTTCGCCTTGGATAGGGGGCTTCGACAGAAAAAGATGAGAGAGCTTGTCCACGGCGAGCTTTTGGATGACGAGATCGACTTTCAGCGGATCGCTTTGGGCAAACCAATCCTTTGCTGTGAGTTTCGCCAGATCGAGGGGGATCGCGCTCTCCACGGCGATTACTTCGCGCCCTTCGCTTTTTCCTCGTCCGGTGAAATTCAGAATAGAATTCTGCCAGTGGAGATTCCCTTCGAAGTTCAAAGGCTGGCTGCGCAGGCTGAGCGTAGGAAAATCGGCGGATGTTGCGGTATAACGGCCCTCCATGTCGATATCGAGAGGGGTGGCATCGTTCGCTAGATGAAGAGACCGGGCGTGAAGGCGGAGATCTCCCGAGTGTGTGGGTGATGGACCCTTTTCCGAGTCAGACGCAGGAGCCAGCGATCCCTCTCCCTGCCACGTGAGATCACTTTTTCCTGGCAGGAGATCGACGATGCGCCGGGATCCCAGAAGTTTGCGCAGGCGGCTGCCTTTGCTCGTCAGGTCAGCTTCCGCCGTCAGCGATCCACGATAATGGCGATCCTTGAGATGGTAAGAGCCTTCCCCTTTCACCTGCGTCGTCGCATCCAGAGCGAGATTCCACGCCGCATCGATCTGGGAGGGGGCGGTGACTTCGGCAGACAATTCGATGGTGGAAAAGCCCGTTCCATCAAAAGCGAGGTCAGGAGAATGGATCGTCACATTCCCGGCTACAGGC
>JBDHQE010000325.1:0-3110 GCA_039806885.1 Verrucomicrobiales bacterium | reverse complement strand
TCTTATGCTTCCACGAAGAAGAATTCGGGAAGGTTGAACTCGGTTCGCAATTCTTTTGCCGTAAGGCCCGCTTCGCGCATACTGCGGAGGGTAAGGGCGCGGTCTCGTTTCGCTAGACGATGCCCCTGAGAATCTGTGAGCAGGGGGTGGTGGTGATAGGTCGGTGCTGGCAGGCCGAGCAGTGCCTGTAGGACACGATGAAGATGGGTGGCGTCGAAGAGATCCTCGCCTCGGACGATATCGGTCACTCCCTGGAGGCCATCATCGACGACGACGGCCAGATGATAGCTGGTACCAATGTCCTTCCTTACGATTACGGCATCGCCGAGCAGCTCTGGTCGAGCGATCTGCGGACCGTGACAGGTATCCTGCCAATGCAATTCCGATCCAGTGAGCGCGACGGCTTTCTCCAGATCTAGGCGTAGGGCGTGCGGACTCCCTGTAGAGAGCCGTGCAATGCGTTCGTCTTCGGAGAGGCGACGACAGGTCCCCGGATAAAGTGGACCATCACCGCTATGCGGGGCCTGGCCTGCCTGCTCGATCTCGCGGAGGATGTCTCTGCGTGTGCAGAAGCAGGGATAGAGCAAGCCCATCTCTGAAAGCCGTCGGGCTGCTGCGGTGTAATCACTTAGATGCTCACTCTGGTAACGAACGGGCTGTTCCCAGCGGAGTCCTAGCCAGGCGAGATCCTCTAGGATGCCGTCTGCATTCTCTCGCGTGCTACGGGTCGAATCGATGTCTTCGATTCTCACGAGAAATCGCCCGTTTGTCTCACATGCGAGACAAAATGCTGAGAGAGCGGAAAATGCGTGTCCTTTGTGGAGTTGGCCAGTCGGGCTGGGGGCGAAGCGGGTGACGAGTGAACCCATGCGATGGAGTGAAATCGATAATAGAAGATGATGGAACGGAAAGAATCATGCAAGAGCGCTTTCTTGCCATGACTCCTTCATTGACCTGAACCCTCGTCGGATTCAAGTTGCCTAGATGAAATCGAAGTCTTTTTTCCCGCCTGTGACATCACTCAAGAGGGTCTGGTCTGTGGCTTTACCCTGTTTGATTGTCATGAGCGGCGCTGTGCTGGCCGAGGAAAAGCCCGCTGAGAGTCCGGAAGAAGCTGCAAAGGCAGAGGCGAAGCTGATTTCGGGGATTCGCCAGCTCACCTTTGAGGGGGAGAGAGCAGGGGAGGGGTACTTCTCCGCTGACGGGAAGAAAATGATCTTCCAGAGCGAGCGCGAGCTAGGAAATCCCTTTTATCAAATCTATCTCTTGGATCTGGAGACGGGTGATACGGAGCGAGTTTCCCCTGGAATAGGAAAATCAACTTGTGGTTGGATTCATCCCGATGGGAAGCGCGTGATGTTCTCGTCTTCTTTTGAAAATCCGGAGTCCGAAGCACAGCAAAAGGCGGAATATGCCGAACGAAAGGCAGGCACTGCGAAGAAATACTCCTGGGACTATGATTCAGCTTATGAGATCTACGAGACCGTGATCGGATCGGGAAAATATCGTAATCTCACGCACACGAAAGGCTACGATGCGGAAGGCTCTTGGTCACCTGATGGGAAAAAGCTCGTTTTCGCTTCGAATCGTCAGGCCTATGACGGATCGATGAGTAAAGAGGATCAGGAGTTTTTCAAGCTAGATCAGAAATTTCCGATGGAGATCTATCTTGCCGACGAGGACGGCTCGAACGTGGAGCGACTAACGACTGCCGACGGCTATGACGGAGGGCCTTTTTTCAGTGCTGATGGAGAGCAGATCTGTTGGCGGCGCTTTGATCGTCAAGGACTCGTAGCGGAGATTTACGTAATGAATTTGAAGGAGCGGAAAGAACGGCAGATCACCCAAATGGGCGTGATGTCTTGGGCACCTTTCTTTCATCCCAGCGGTCAATACTTGATTTTTGCCACCAATAAGCATGGATTCGATAACTTTGAGCTGTATCTGGTTGATTCAGAGGGAAAGAAAGAACCTGTTCGGGTGACGCATACGGCAGGGTTCGATGGACTCCCCACTTTTTCTCCCGACGGAAAAACGCTTTCTTGGACCAGTACTCGAACGCCTTCGAAGCAATCTCAGATCTTCCTTGCTGGGTGGAATCATGAAGAGGCCCTGAAGATGCTGGAGACGAGTCCCGCCGCTATCGCAAAACGCGCCCCGGAATCCGTAGCGAAGCCGAAGAGTCAGACGAAATCGAAGCCTGAACCCGAGACCGCTGCGGTAAAATCCCCCTCCGATTCCTCTGCGACTCCCGTTCTCCCCGTGACACAAGCTGAGATCGGGGAGGCTGATCTTCGCGCTCACATCGAATATCTTGCTTCACCCGCACTTCAGGGACGATTGACTGGCACGCCGGGTGAACGTGCAGCGACTGACTATGTGGCCGCAGAGTTCCGTCGTCTAGGGCTGACGCCAGACGGCGATGACGGCACGTTTTTTCAATCCTTCCCATTCACCGCCGGAGTGGCCTTAGGGAAGAAAAATGCGCTGAGTCTGAAAATTGGCGAAAATTCGCTCACTTCCGAGGTGGATAAGGACTGGCGTCCGATTTCTTTCTCCAAGAGCGGCAATTTCCCCGATGCAGGAATCGTTTTTGCCGGATATGGACTCGAGATTCCCGATGGAAAGGGCGGCGAGTCTTATACCAGCTATTTTCATCTCGATGTGAAAGATCAATGGGTCATGGTGCTCTGCTATGAACCGGAGGACGCTCCGAAAGAGAAGCGCGAGGAGATGCGTCGTTTCTCAGGGTTGCGGCATAAGGCAGCCCTAGCGCGGAAGAAGTCAGCTGCTGGGATCCTCTTCGTTACCGGCCCGAGATCGAAGGCGAATCGTGACCTCGTGCCGATGGAGTTCGATGCATCCAATGCGGATTCTGGCATCCCGGCGCTGAGTATTTCCAAAGAACTTGCGGCGAAACTGATCGCCCAAACCGGTAAAAAGCTCGAAGACGTACAGAAGACTCTCGATTCAGGCGAGATGTCAGCAGGGTTCGTCATTCCGGAGGCACGCCTCCGCGTGAGCGTCGATGTCGAGCAGGAGACCCGCACCGGCCGGAATGTGATCGGCACCCTGTCCGCCCGACAGAGCAGCCCTCACCCACTGCCTGC